>JAUYBT010000169.1 GCA_030692905.1 Bacteroidales bacterium | reverse complement strand
AAGAGACGCCAATTTTATTGAATGGGTGTAAAATATTTATTTATCCATCTCTTTACGAAGGTTTTGGTATTCCGGTTTTAGAAGCTCTTTCTTGTGGAATTCCTACAATAACAGGTAATACATCATCTATGCCTGAAGTAGCCGGAGATGCAGCTATTCTGGTTGATCCTGAAAATGAAAATGAAATTTTAAAAGCTATTAATTTATTACTTTCCGATGATAATTTATATAATTCGCTAAAGCAAAAATCAATTCTTCAATCTGAAAGATTTTCATGGGAGAAAACGGCACTGGAAACTTTGAAGCTATATAAATCAGTAGTAGGAAGTCAAAAGACAGAAGTCAGAAGTCAAAAGTTATAAGTATCATATTCAGACATTTTCAAATTTTCAAACTTCCGACTTCGGTCTTCCAACTTATTAGTTACAATGAATATGATTGCTACATTTAAAGAGAAGATCAAATGGCTTCCGACTTCGGACTTCCGACTTCTGACTGATCAGTTAATAATTGAAATTAAACACATTTACAAAAAATATTTTTAGATTTTAACTAAACGATATTACTATAAATGGTAACTGTTTCTATCGTAACTTATAAGCATGAATTAAAAGATATTATACATACCATACAATGTGTTCTTGAATGCAATAGTGTTTCCGGATTAATTATTGTTGATAATTCTCTAACTGACAAACTTAAATCTGACCTTGATAAAACAAAAATTGATTATTTTTTTAATAATAACAATTTAGGTTATGGTGCAGCTCATAACGTTGCAATTAAGAAATCCATTGAAAGCAATATCAGGTATCATTTGGTTCTTAATCCTGATGTCCGGTTTCAACCGGGAACATTAGAAAAACTTATTGATTTTATGGAAAACAACCCGGATGTCGGGAATGTGATGCCCAAAGTATTATATCCAGATGGATCAACTCAATATTTGTGTAAACTTTTACCAACACCTAATGATTGGATTGGTAGACGCTTTAACCTTTTCAGGAAAAGGGTAAATAATCGTAACGAATTGTTCGAATTACGTTTTACAGATTATAATAAAACTATGGATGTGCCTTATTTATCAGGTTGTTTTATGTTTCTCAGGGTTGAAGCTTTAGAAAAAATCGGTCTGTTTGATGAAAATATCTTTATGTATGGCGAAGAAACTGATTTATGCAGAAGACTGATAGCCGGAGGTTTTCGAACGGTTTTTTATCCTGAAGCTGAGATTACACATGAGTTTCAAAAAGGTTCGCACAAATCTTTTCTGTTTACATGGATTGGAATAAAATCGGCCATTTATTATTTTAATAAGTGGGGGTGGTTTTTTGATAAGGAGAGGAGAGAAATAAATAAAAAAACTTTAGACTCTTTAGGTTATATAAAATGAAAAAAACTCAGATGAAGAAAATTTTAATAACTGGCTATGACGGATTTATTGGCAGAAACCTGATAAATGTTTTGAAAGGGTATCGATTGATCGGAGTTGGCCTTCAAAATGAGAATTTAGTTGATGAACATTTATATTGGTCCGAGATTAACGAATTAAATAATGTGGATTGTATAATTCACTTAGCCGGTAAAGCTCACTATTCAGAATCCAATAAGAATTTCAAGGAGTATTATGATGTGAATTTTGGACTTACCAAACAAATTTTCAATGTCTTTCTGAAATCAAATGCAGCAAAGTTTATTTATTTTAGTTCAGTAGCAGCGGTAACCGAAAGTCTTCAGTTGAACGAAATACTTACCGAAGCAACTTTCGCTAATCCTACTACTCATTACGGGAAATCGAAGTTAGCAGCAGAAAATTATATTAACGAGAAGACCCTGTCCGAGGGCAAACATGTTTATATTTTGCGCCCAAGTATGGTTCATGGTCCTGGAAACAAAGGTAATCTGCCAATGCTATTTAAATTTATTCAAAAAGGATATCCATGGCCCTTTGGGGCATATAAAAACAATCGAACTTTTACCTACATCGGAAATCTTCTGTTTGTAATTCAACAATTAATTGAAAAAAACATTGAATCGGGAACGTATCAAGTGGTTGATGACGAAGCCGTTTCTACAAACGATTTGGTACGGATTATCACGAAATCCTTGAACAAGCCTGTTCGTACCTGGAATATCTCTCCTTTTATAATCAACTTGTTAATGAAAACAGGAGACTTATTTGGCCTGCCAATTTCAAGTTTTCATATTAAAAAACTGACAACCTCGTTTGAGATTTCCAATAAAAAAATCAAGAATGCCCTTGGCATAGAAAAAATGCCATTTCAGGCTCTTGATGGTCTCAAAAAGTCTATAAAAGAGCTTATAAATGGGGCTCAAAAATAAATACCTTAGCATTTCCCTTTATTTGAGAAAAAGTTGAAATAGTTCCAGAATATTTAATATGCTCCCTGTTCTGCTGATATTATTTTTCCTGGTTTCACTCTCAGGAACTTTTATTGTGAGAAAAACTGTAACTAAAACTAATATTTTGGATATTCCAAATATCCGGAGTTCTCATAATCAACCTACTCCGAGAGGAGGTGGTCTGGCTATTGCTATTGCCTGGTACATAACAATTTTCATTCTATTATTGCTTAAGGAAATTCCGGATTACTTGTTTGTTGCCTTGTTATGTGGTGTCCCAATTACTATTATTAGTTTGATAGACGATATTGTAACTATATCACCAAAATTCAGGTTAGTAGTACAATTTCTTTGTTCATCCTTAGCCGTTTTTTTACTGGGCGGCATTAATTCGATTGATTTGGGCTTTGCTACATTGCATTCATCATTTTTATTCAGTATTGCTGCCGTGGTTGGGATAGTCTGGTTTACAAATCTTTTTAATTTTCTCGATGGCATTGACGGGTATATCAGCGTTGAGATAATTTTTATTTGCTTAGCAGCATTTATTCTCCTGGGATTAGAATTACCGCTGTTCCTTGCTGCCGCAACTGCCGGTTTCCTTCTTTGGAACTGGCAATCCGCAAAAATATTTATGGGTGATGTGGGAAGCACACTTCTTGGCTTTACAATTGGAGTATTTGTTATTTACTACCAAAACTCAAACCAATCGTCTATTGTAATTTGGCTGATGCTGACTTCCCTGTTTTGGTTCGATGCCACGTTTACCCTATTCCGTAGGTGGAGAAACCATGAGCAACTCTTTAAAGCGCATCGGAAACACGCCTTCCAAAGAATTGTTCAGTCAGGATTCAGCCACCAGAAAACTGTGATCTTCTCAATTTTAATCAATATACCCATAATTGGCCTTGTTTGGCTGGCTCTTGAATTTCCCGACTATTTGCTACCTGTTTTTGGAATAAACATCGCCTACCTTTATGTTGTTATGAAAATGGTGGATAAACGGTTTCCTTTCAAAAAAGCATAGCTGTACCTCGAGTAAATATATTGAAATTCAATTATTTAATACAAATATTACGGTGCGCTGCACCTTTGATCCTCATGCAAAATATTTATCTACAAATATTATGGTGCTCTGCACCTTTGACTATCACGGCTAACATTTATCTAGAAATATTACGAAGTTGTCTCAATAGCCCACCACCTCCCCCTGACACTTCGGTCAGAGTACTCCTCCTCTGAAGAGGAAGAGAAAATTTTAATATTGTATATTAATACTTTCCCCTCCTTTTTAAAGGAGGGGTGTCATGCCCAAAGGGTCATGACGGGGTGGTTGAATAAACTTTTGAGACAGCCTCTTTTACATTCACGATAAACATTTATTTACAAATACTTGCCTGCCAGCAGGTTATGATGCTCTGCACCTTTTGGGTCTAATGCAAAGCGGCAGAGCCGCATAATATTTGTAGAAATGTAATTGAAAAATAATACCACAGGTGCAGAGCACCGTAATATTAAATTCCATTCATAAATATCACTAAAAAAATTCAAACAGGTATTCCTGGTTGAATTCAACATTATTCATTTCCAGCATTTCTAAATATTCTACTTTGAATAGTTTTTAAAAAAAAAGTGAAAAAAAAGGTGTTGCTATAATGCACATTCCGAACAAAAATTCTATGTCTTTATATAAGCGTTTTTTATTAATTGACCCATTGGTTTTCCTGTCATTAACAATTATTCTGTACATTTTAAGGATGGTTGGCCCATACGTAAACTATGTATTTATTCCTTTTTTGTTCGTTTATTTCATTTATACCTCGATTCATTATTTTAACCATTATAGATCAGACAATAGTTTAAGTTTACTTAAATTTCAATTCCCGTTTTTGATAATCTCATTATTCTTTATTATAGGGATCATCTCTTCATCAGGTTTTATACTTCCTCCATTTAAAGAACTGCTGAATGTTCCCATTTTCATCTTTTTAATTTTTTGTTTCTTTTTTTTTGGAAAGGATAAAGAATCCTTCAATAGATTTACAAATATTTTCTGCAAACAGTTTATTCTTTTTGCCTCAATTGTCAGCATTTTAGGATTAATTAAATTTATTCTCCAGCTACAAGGAATTGGAACTAATATTCTGAATTTATTCGGGCAAGTTGTCGGAACTTCATTAACAGATGATTACAGTTTTTATTGTTTATTTAGTTTCATTGGCGTTATAGCCTTAATTTTTAATAGTTCAAAGTTTCGGAAATCTTCTTTTACACTAATTTTCATCCTGCTAAATAGTAATATTTTATTTTCCGGCTCCCGGAGAGGAATTATATTGCTCCTGATAATTTGGATAATCCTTTTCTTTTTTGGTCTGAATTTCAATTACAACAAAAAACAAGTTGGTAAAAAGATTGTTTTTTTAAGCATAATTTTCTTAGTATTTGTATTCTCTTTTTATATTATTCGCAGGAATAATATTATCAAATTTGAAAATCAATCTATTGATCTTAATTCAAAATTTCAGAATCAGATACAGGATATTACATCTCAGCTTGTATTCCGTTATTTTACTGTTATTAACTCTGATAAGTCATACGACAAATTGTTTAAAGAGATGTGGGTAGATGGCAATATCTTAAGTTCAAAGATCAATTATGATGAATACGATGATGCAAGGGGGGAAAATAATTTGTTATATAATGGCAATTTTAATTATGGTTTGCTTTTTTGGAAACGTGATGCAAATGCTACTAAGCAAGAAATAATTAAAACACCCTATGGCAATGGAGTAAGGGTTAGCCGTTTTAATGGTGATAATGAAAATTGGTCACTATTTTATACAGGACGTAATATTGTTTTTTATTCAAATCATAACTTCGTTTTAAATTTCAAATTTAAAGTTGTTTCAGGAAAAGGTATTCCATTTCAAATTGGGTTCAGGACAGATGATTCGTTTTGGGGAAACAGGAATGGACCATCCCTTCAGATAAATACCACCGATTTAGAGAATGGCTGGAAACAAGGAACCTGTAGCTATACATTTCAAAAAAGTTATTCCAATATTCCTTTTCTTATGAATTCGCAAAAAGACTCCACCATTATTGAAATTACAGATATTAAGTTGATGGATTCAGATACCAGCAAAATTTTACCAAAATATTCCGATGAAATATCATCTGATAATCAGGAAATTAATAAATATCTTATAGCGTATGATTCGATTGTTGAATCGGAATGGGATATTCAGAACAAGACAAAAAATCTTATCAGTAATGGTGATTTTAGAAATGGTACTCAATGTTGGTTCCCGGCTGCCGATTCAACGCGACATGAAATTATTGAAACACCTTTTGGCAAAGGTATCCGTGTTTCAAGAACCAATGGCGATGGAGGATATTGGTCATTATTGTACGATGGAAGACCGATAATTTATTATGACGGTCATACATATAGATTCGGATTTAATTATAAAGTTGAAAAGGGAGAGGCCCTGCCTTTTAACATTGGCTGGTGGGTCAATGAAGAGAATCAGGGCTTTAGGGCGCATCTGCTACCTTTGACAATCAGAAATATTAACGATGGATGGAAAGAAGCAACCTGTTCTTATAAATTCAAAGAAACACATTATAATTTACCTGCTTTTTTAAACTCATTACAGGATAATTCTGTAGTTGATATATCTGATGTTGAACTGATAGATTTAGATAGAATAGATTCGATCCCGATATTTGTCGATCAGATAAAAGAAGTAAAACAAATCCCTGTAGCCGCAATTACAGATACTATTGATTTTCGTGATTTTAAAAATAAGTTGTATAGTGAAAGAACAAATCGTTGGCACTATTCATGGGTAGTTTTTAATGACAGTTTATCAATTTCTCAAAAAATATTTGGTGGCGGGTTTGATTATCTGGAAATGTTCGGGAAGAAATTTGGAATTGCCAAATACGATAAGCCACACAACCCATTCATTTCTACTTTCTTATATTCAGGGATACTCGGAGGATTGGCATTTATTTGGTTTATGATAATGGTTATTGTGAATTATTTACTTTATCTGAAACGGCATTTGTTTTTCTTTATCAGCTTTGTAGTAACATTCTTTTTTGTATTTTTCAGTGATACCAGTCTCTTTAATACACCTTTATTTACGTTTCTATGCCTGGTTCCATTCTTCACTAAATATTTTTACCTGAAGGGAAAATACAATGATTCTCAAAAAATTTCTTTTAAAGAATATTGTTCATTTCTTTTGCTTGCCCAAAAGTATTATCCGACTGAGCCGGTAAAAAAGGCATGAAACAATTAAATTTGCAGCTGTTCTTTGCAGTCAAGACCCGCTCGTTTCGTGGTGCTCGTAAGCCCCGTCCAAAAGTCTGGTTTTAGGTTCTGTTGATAAAATAATTGGTGATGTCCTTAGTGTCAATCCCGTTTAAGAGAATAAATTCATAAAAGAACCTAAGCAAAGGATTTAACCTTTAATATCAATGATTATGGGAAAAGCAAAAATTGCAAAAGCTATTATTGATTTGGTTCGCTCTAATGCAGCAGGAATTGATATTGCTAGCGAAGTTCATTATGTTTCGATCCCGGATGACAGGGATTCTCCAAGTGTCCGCAAATTTGGGAGTTTTACGGAAGATCTCCATAAAATGGCTCAATGGCTTAAGCAATGTAATATTGACACTGTTGCAATGGAATCAACCGGAATCTATTGGGTTCAACCATATTTAATATTAGAAGAGTATGGTTTTGAAGTTTATTTGGTAAACGCCCGTCATATTAAAAATGTAAGTGGTCGTAAATCGGATGTACAGGATTGTCAATGGATTAGACAGTTACACTCATATGGATTACTTAACCGAAGTTTTCAACCCGAAAGCCTTACCAGAGAGCTACGTGCCTATATGCGGCATCGAAAACATCTTGTAGAAAGTACGTCCAACCAGATATTGCATATGCAAAAAGCATTTGAACAGATGAATATTAAGCTACATGATGTGATTTCTGATATTACCGGCCAATCGGGTACGCGTATGATAAAAGCTATCCTGGAAGGGGAACGAGATGCTAATACTTTGGCTCAACTGGCAGATGGTCGAATTAAAGCTACACAAGAACAAATAGTTAAATCCTTAACAGGCGTTTGGCGTGAAGAACATCTTTTTGAGCTAAAACAAGCTTTTGATCTTTATCAATACCTGAATTTAAAAATAATTGAATGCGACGCTCAGGTAACCAATGTTTTGACCCGTTTGATTGGTAATAATAGTTCCAATGAGATTAAAAGACATAAACGCAGTCATAAAAATAGTTTCCACTTCGATGGAACCAAGTATTTAAAGCAAATATTAGGAATAGACGTAACCAGAATTTACGGTATCAGTGAGATTACTGCCACAGAAATAATTTCTGAAGTTGGCACTGATATGTCTAAATGGTCAACAGAAAAACATTTTGTCTCGTGGCTTAACCTAGCTCCTAACAACCGGATCACTGGAGGAAAGATGCTTAAACCTAAAAAGACTAACAAAAGAAATAAAGCTGGGCAGGCTTTTATGATGGCTGCTGCCACATTAAAGAATAGTGATCATTGGTTAGGCGCCTTTTATAGACGTATCAGAGCTAGACG
>JAUYBT010000095.1 GCA_030692905.1 Bacteroidales bacterium | reverse complement strand
CTCTACCCACACCAGTACTGAATATATCCAGACTTTTTCCGGACCTTCAGTCATTAACCTTGATGCTAAAAGTACCCAACTCTTGAAAAGTGAGCACCACAAGGCGGTTTGGTCACTGTGCCTGAACACCCTGACCGATAGCCCACTTCAAAGTGCCTTGACTTATCTTTGTTCGGTGAGACCTCCAGCCTCTGGACTGGCTCGTTTCCCATTGACAATGTCAAAACACAATGACTATCATCATGTTTACAGTTTCGTTGTTGCTTCAAAGAACTTTTTCTCCTCGTACCCTGCAACAACTCAGGACACACCGCCCTACAGCTAACACGGATGGTTAATTGGCTTCGCCGAGCTCACTTCGTTCGGTTGCCATCGGCAGGTAGGCGCACAAGCTATCATAGCCTGCCCCGCTTGCGGGGGTTTTTGCTATGAATTAAAAAGAAGACTATCAACTGACTATATAAATGACAGGGAGAAATTTACAAATGACAAAAAAGGATTAATTACACAGATTATAAAGACTGCCAGAGAAGAATTAAAGAAAAAAACGTACTTTTATAATAGAACAGGATAACTGCTTTTATTATTTATATGAACATCGTTAAAATAATATCTAAGAATGAAAATTTCATTTTTAAAAAGACTAATACCAGCCTCACAATGGCTTTCAGATTATACATTAAAACTCTTTGGCAACGATACTTTAGCGGGGATAACACTGGCAGCTTATGCCATTCCTGTTTCACTTGCTTACGCTACTCTGGCTGGATTACCTCCACAGTATGGTGTTTACGGGTATCTGATTGGGGGAATATTTTATGCTTTACTTGGTACAGGAAGGCAACTTGCCATTGGCCCCACTTCTGCAATATCATTGCTTATAGGGACAACACTTGTCAGCCTGGCTAACGGTGATCCACAACGTTGGGTCGATATCTCATCTCTCACCGCCCTTGTATTTGCTGTAATGAGCGTTATGGCTTATGCTTTACGCTTGAGCAGTATGATAAATTTTATCAGCGAAACTATATTACTGGGTTTTAAAGCCGGTGCTGCAATAACTATTGGTTTAACACAATTACCTAAGTTGTTTGGTGTTGCCGGAGGCGGGACTAATTTTCTCGAACGTGTAACAACCCTCATTCATCAATTACCCGAAACCAATATTTCTGTTTTGATTTTTGGTCTTTTAGCAATTATAATGATTTTTGCCGGAGAAAAATTATTGCCCGGCAAACCGGTTACGATTATAGTGGTAGCAATTTCAATCATCATCATTTCAGGCACCTCACTTGGAGTTTCCGGCTTTAAGACGATTGGAGTAATTCCTGCCGGTCTGCCCAGACTCAATTTACCTTCTTTTAATATTGAAGACATTAAAAGTGTTGTTCCGCTGGCATTTGCATGCTTTCTGCTGGCTTATATAGAAAGTGTTTCTGCAGCAAAATCATTAGCCCAGAAAAACGATTATGAAATTGATGCACGTCAAGAATTGCTGGCACTTGGTGTGGCAAATTTAGCTACATCATTGGGCCATGGATATCCGGTAAGTGGCGGTTTATCCCAATCAGCTGTAAATGAGGAAGCCGGTGCTAAAACTCCTGTCTCTCTGGTAATTGCATCCGGAACTATTGCAGTATGTCTTTTGTTTTTAACGGATCTGCTTAAAAATTTACCCACAGTAATACTTGCATCTGTCGTGCTGGTTGCCATCAGAGGCCTGGTCAACTTTAAAGAATTCAATCGTTTACGAAAAGTGAATCATTTTGATTTTATCATTGCCTCTTTAGCCCTGTTAAGTGTTATTGTTTTTGGAATACTTCAGGGGGTGGTAATAGCGGCAATAGCTTCTTTAATTTTAATAATCAGAATAGTCTCAACTCCACACGTTGCATTTCTTGGAAGAATACCGGGCACCAACAGGTATACCGATATGAAACGTCACCCCGACAACGAAACGTTTCCGGGGGTTCTGTTATTCAGAGTGGAATCACCACTTCTATACTTTAATGTTGCAAATGTTTATCATACTGTCTGGTCGAAAGTAATTTCATCAGGATCAGAGCTAAAAGTGGTGATCTTTGATTTAAGCACCTCCGCATATATTGATTCAAGCGGAGCAAGGTTAATAAAAAAGCTTTATCTCAATCTGGAAACACGAGGTATTTCATTAAAGGTTGCAGAAGCTCATTCCGAGGTTCGCGATATTTTGAGATTTGAAGATATCGAACATCTTCTTGGTCATGTAAGCAGAAAAGATTCTGTTCATGATATTGTTGTTCATTCGATTAATGAACATGAAACGGGTTGATCTCTCAGCATATTAAATCCCGTCTGCTTTATTGGGTGAGAACAATTGCTCTGAATTTTTATTAGATTTGAGAATAAGATTTAAAGATATTTTACCATGATTAAAAAAGTTGTTTACTATTCAATTTTCACTCTTCTGATTTTAAGTGCTGGTTCTGATGCAACTGCACAGAATAATCAGAAATCAGCTTTAAAATCAAAGAAAGCCAAACCGGTTCCGGTTGAAAGCTTTAAGCATACAGATATTGGAAATCCAGCCATTGCAGGATCTGTAAAAGCTTCAGAAAACGGCTTGGATATAACTGCAGGCGGTGTTGACATCTGGGGTGTTAAAGATGAATTCAATTTCGTATATATTGAGCGAACCGGGGATTTTGATCTGGTATCCCGCATCGTGAGCCTTAGCGCTCCGCATTTATATTCCAAAGCCGGATTGATGGCACGCGAATATCTTACAGCAAGTTGCAGACATATTTATTTTCAGGTATTCCCAAACAATAACCCAAGAAATAAGAATAACGGAGGATATGAATTTCAATATCGCCAGGAGAAAAGCGGTGAAATGAAAGCTATCTATCCAAAAAGTTTCGAAGGCACACCTGAATTCCCGGTTGCATATCCAAATACATGGATTAGACTACAACGTATTAAGAATGACTTTACCGGCTATTATAGCAATGATGGAAAAAACTGGAAAGTATATACAACTTTTTCACTTGAACTTCCTGAAAAAATTTATCTCGGAATGGCTGTTACTTCACATAAAGCAGATGATATTGCTACGGCAAAGTTTAGAAATATCGGAGAGCTTAAACATTAACAGAGAAATGAAATAAGTTACTGTTAATCACTTAAATTAATAATTTACGTAAGATCATGACTTTAGATCATGTTGCAATATGGACCACCCACCTCGGGCAATTGAAAGACTATTATGTTAAGTACTTTAATGGTCAGGCAAATGAAAAATATACCAATAAGGAAAAGCTTTTTGAAAGTTACTTTCTTACATTTGATTCCGGAGCCAGATTGGAATTAATGAACATGCCGGATATCCCGGAGAACCTCAACGACCCGTTAGAGAGACAACATCAGGGTATTATCCATTTAGCATTTGGAATGGAAACCATGGAAAAAGTCTCTGAGAAATCCATAGAATTAGCAAAAGACGGATTTAAAATAATTCGCGGACCCCGCAAAACCGGAGATGGATATTACGAATTTGAAACTTTAGATCCTGATAACAACAGGATTGAAGTATCGACCAGGTTTGTGGAATAGAACAAGTAACAGGCAAAATCAGTCTACCAGATGAAATTAAAACATATGCTTATTCTCGCTTTCTCAATCTGCCTGTTATCTTTTAACAGTCTGAAATCTCCCGGCCAGAACTCACCATCAGGTATGAAAATCTGGTTTAACCAACCCGCAGCAACATGGAATGATGCTCTCCCTGTAGGCAATGGAAGACTGGGGGCCATGGTTTTCGGCGGCGTTGAAAACGAACGGCTTGAATTGAATGAAGAGAGTGTGTGGACAGGGGAGCCTCGATGGGATGCCAATCCCGATGCACTGAAAAATTTACCTGAAGTGAGGCAACTGCTTTTCGAAGGTAAATATAAAGAAGCTGAGGAATTGGCACAGAAAGGCATTCTCGGTAACAAACCAAGAACCCCGGTTGCAACCTACCAGGCTCTGGGTGACATTTACCTTGACTTTGGCCCTCAACGTGGCCTGACCAACTATCGGCGTGAACTTGATATCGATGAAGCAATTGCAAGAGTTTCTTATACAGCCAATCAGGTAAATTTTCTCCGGGAAGTTTTTTCCAGTGCGCCGGATCAGGCTATGGTAGTTCGTCTTACTGCCGATAAGCCTGGAGCATTGACATTTACCACCCGACTTTCACGATCCGGCAATAAAGCAACCATAGTGACTACCGGTAACGAAATCGCAATGAATGAACATGTCGGAGATGGTATCGGAGTGAAAATGGCAGCACGCATTAAACTCGTTGCTGAAGGAGGAACCATTAGTTCCGCTGGCGATAGTATCAGGGTAGAAAAAGCTAATAGCGTAACAATATTTCTGACAGCCGCAACTGATTACTTTGGGGCAGATCCATCAGTAATTACTACCAGTCAAATGGATGCAGTGGTAACCCACCAGTTCACGGAGGTAAAAAAAGCTCACATTACTGATTATCAGTCACTGTTCAAGAGGGTGGATCTGGACCTTGGATCGAGTGATGGAAATTACTTTACGACTGATGCCCGGATTGCAGCCATGCAAAATGGTTATGTTGATACCGATCTTATAGAATTATACTATCAGTTTGGCCGTTATTTACTTATCAGCAGTTCGCGTCCTGGCGACCTGCCTGCTAACCTCCAGGGAATCTGGGCTGATGGTTTGCGTCCGCCATGGAGCGCTGATTATCATATAAATATTAACATACAAATGAATTACTGGCCCTCAGAAATCACCAATCTTGGCGAGCTGCAGGAGCCTTTCATTGATTTTATTGATGCCCTGCGTCCGAATGCACGCAGGACTGCAAAGGAGGTTTATGGTATGAAAGGAATTGTTGCACATTATACAACTGATCTGTGGCATTTTACTGAGCCCACAGGGGCTATAAGGTATGGAATGTGGCCGATGGGAATTGCATGGAGTTGTCAGAATATATGGGACCATTATGCTTTTGGCGGAGATGTGGAATACTTAAGGGCCAAGTCATATCCGATAATGAAAGAGGCTGCGGAATTTTGTATGGGCTGGCTGGTAGTAAACCCAAAGACCGGTTACCTTGTTTCAGGACCGTCGATCTCTCCCGAAAACGCCTTTAAGATACCTGGTGGTAGTGGAAATGCCAGTATGGTAATGGGGCCTACAATGGACCACATGATAATCCGCGATCTTTTGCAAAACACAATTCAGGCAAGTACTATTCTGGAGTTGGATAAGGCTTTCCGTAAAAAAATGGAAAAGACCCTTGAGAAACTTGCTCCTACTCAGATAGGTTCAGATGGAAGGATCATGGAATGGACTGAGGAATTTGAAGAACCTGAACCTGGTCACCGTCATATCTCTCATCTGTACGGACTGCATCCTGGAAATCAAATCACACAACAGCATAATGCCGAATTTCTTGAAGCTGCCCGAAAAACTATCGATTATCGTCTTGCAAACGGTGGTGGACATACCGGCTGGAGTCGTGCATGGATCATCAACTTTTTTGCACGGTTAAAGGATGGTGATAAGGCTTATGAAAATGTACTTGCATTGTTAAGAAAATCCACACTTAATAATTTGTTTGACAATCATCCGCCATTCCAGATCGACGGCAACTTCGGTGGTACTGCGGGCCTCACTGAAATGCTCCTCCAGAGTCATGCCGGAGAGGTTGAGTTGTTACCTGCCCTACCCTCTGCATGGAAGAAAGGTTATATTCACGGACTAATGGCACGGGGTGGATTTGAGGTGGATATTGATTGGGAAAACGGGAAACTGAAACAGGCAAAAATTACCTCAAAACTTGGAAATCCTTTAAAGCTGAGTTATGCCGGGAAAGTCATTGAAATAGCAAATACCGAAAAAGGGAAAGCATATCTCTTTGCCGAAGATGTTAAAAGGCTTAACTAAATAATTGAGCAATGAACAAAGTCTTCAGGAGACGAAATAATTTATTCTCTGTCTATAAGAAATTTAATATTAACTGAGATAAATAATATGACCGGGAAAAAATCGGTAGTGATCATCGGCGCAGGAATAGGAGGTATTGCAACAGCAATTTATCTGGCGAAAAATGAATATAATGTTAACATTTATGAAAAAAACTCAACTCCCGGGGGCCGTTGCGGTCAGCTCATACGCGACGGACATCGTTTCGACCTTGGTGCTACCATGCTTATGATGCCGGGCATCTATTGCGAGGTATTTCAGTCACTTGGAATTCCTCTCTTCGAAAATAATTATATAAAACCCCTGGAAGACCTCTATAAAATATATTTCGACAATAATGAAGTTATTGCTTTTTCTCCAGATAAGAATAAAATGAAAATCCAGCTTGAAAAAACGAGCCGGGAAGTTTTGAAAAATCACAAAAATATGTTTCAGACGGGTATGAGATTTTTCAGATAGGTATTAATAAGCTGATCGGACGCAATTTCGATAATCTCTTTCAGTTTGCCAATTTTAAAAATGTCGGCATGCTGATAAAACTCAAGACATATATTTCCAATTACAGATATGTTAAAAAATTCTTCCGGCATCCCCATTTAAGGATGGCTTATACTTTTCAGAATAT
>JAUYBT010000244.1 GCA_030692905.1 Bacteroidales bacterium | reverse complement strand
AATAAAATGTCCGTTGAATTATGTTAAAACAAAAATTGAACTGGCTGCGTTAAGGTCAGGCGATCTGTTGGAAATACTGCTTGATGACGGTGAACCCATAGAGAATGTACCAGGCTCAGTTAAAAGTGAAGGACACAACATAATAAAACAGGACAGGATAGATAACTACTGGTCGGTTTTGATACAAAAAAGGTAACCCAATATGCACGAACGAAAACGAAGGAGTATTCTAAAAGCTATATCCTGGAGAATAATAGGTACGTTAGACACTTTTCTTATCTCTTTCCTGATTACGGGTAAATTTAAGTTTGCTATTTCCATCAGTGGCATTGAATTACTTACAAAATTTTCTTTATACTTTATGCACGAAAGGATATGGAACCGCATAAAATTTGGAAAAGAAAAATATAATTTAGAGTATGAAATCTGAATCAAAAAAATATTTACCTGTCGTGCTTGATATTTCAAATAAAAAAATTATGATCATCGGTGGTGGCAGAATCGCATTACAAAAATTATTAGCACTTTTACCATTTACTGACAACATTACGATCTTATCAAAAGAAATCTGTGAAAAGATCCGGCAAACCTGCTATACTCAGATAATAAAAGAATATCATCCTGGAGATTTGCAGCATTATTCAATTGTAT
This sequence comes from Bacteroidales bacterium, assembly GCA_030692905.1. Classification (GTDB taxonomy): domain Bacteria; phylum Bacteroidota; class Bacteroidia; order Bacteroidales; family VadinHA17; genus LD21. Next base: position 14,159 of record JAUYBT010000244.1, on the reverse strand, counting down.
ACGCCTGCACAAATAACCGTGAAGTAAATGCTCAGATTAAAACACATGCATCTAAGCTTGGCATACTGGTGAATGTTGTAGATGATCCGTCTTTATGCGATTTCATCTCTCCTGCAGTATTTAAAAAAGATTACCTGACCATTGCCGTGAGTTCAAACGGCGTAAATGTCAAAAAAGCCATTGAATGGAGAAACAAAATAAAACATTTAATCGAGAATGATACAGATGAAAAAAACTGAACATGAACAGGCTTAAAATAGTAACTCGTTCGAGTAACCTCGCAATCAAACAGGTTGAGGAAGTAATGATGCTTCTTCCAAATGTTACATACGGGATATTAAAAATTAAAAGCTATGGCGATAAACACAAAGAGATATCTCTGTTTACTAATACACCAACAGATTTTTTTACCCGTGAACTTGATGAAGCGATCCTATCAGGCGAAGGAGACATAGCCATTCATTCAGCCAAAGATCTGCCATATCCTTTACCGGCAGGTCTTGATGTCATTGCTTTAACTGATTCGTCTGATCAGACCGACTGCCTGGGATTGACAGAACTCATCACTGAAATATTAGCTTTCAAAACGCATGCATTGCAAGGACAATTGGCTGTTGTTGCAAAAAAAGAAAATGGGTTACTCAAAGAACTCTTCTCTCCTATTGATCGCCGAAAAAAATACGGGAAAGTTTACATTGCCGGCTTTGGGCCGGGTGACCCGGAATTACTCACAATAAAAGCACAGCACGCATTACAACAGGCAGATATTATCTTTTATGACAGTTTGTTGGATGATACCTACCTCGAAAATTTTAAAGGGGAAAAGATCAAAGTAGGCAAACGAAAAGATCTGCATATTAAAGAACAAGATGAGATCAATGAACTGCTATACAAAGCGGCTATTAACGGTAAGCAGGTAGTGCGGATCAAAGGCGGCGACCCTATGATCTTTGGCCGCGGCGGTGAGGAGTTCTGTTATCTGAAACAACGACTAATCGATGTGGAGATCATTCCCGGCATCACTTCCGCTTTGGCAGCCGCAGCCATTGCCGGCATTCCTCTTACCCAGCGAAATATCTCTTCATCAGTGGCCTTTTGCACAGGGCATCCTGAAAGCAGTATCCACATACCCGATACAGATACGATCGTATTTTACATGCCGGTATCGAATTTACACATCATTATAAATAAACTTATCGCAGCAGGAAGACCAACGAATACACCTGTTGCCCTTATTGAGAATATTTCATTGCCCAAACAACGAATAATTACCGGAACACTATATGAAATGCTGAAAAAGACAAACACATTTCATTCCCCTTTGCTCGTAATTGTTGGGGATACGGTTAAGTTAAATCATTTAATTAAAAAATCTGTTCCAAAAATTCTGATTACCGGAACATCCATTGAAAAATACCGTCATCCGGGCGATATCGTGCATAGCTTTTAGGTAATCATGTCAAAACCGTTACTGTTTACAAAAATGAATTACCTGCTAAGTATAATAAAATGGACTAAGTTTGCATTAATAAAAGACTGAATTAATGAAGATTCTCATCGTTGAAGACGAAATAGAACTTTCCGATTCAATTGTATCATACCTGAAGAGCGAGGGTAATTTGTGCGAATACACGCTTACTTACGATTCGGCAACCGATAAGATCTCCCTGTATGAATACGATATTATAGTGGTCGATCTAAATTTACCGGATGGAAGCGGAATTCAAATCATCAAAAAACTGAAAGAATCGGTTTTTAAAGGGGGAATTATTATAATCTCAGCACGTGACACTCTCGCCGACCGGATTTTAGGACTTAACACCGGCGCTGACGATTACCTTATTAAACCTTTTCACCTGGCCGAACTGAATGCACGGATAAAATCGCTTACAAGACGGGTAATTTTCAAAGGAAGCAATTCCATTATCATTAACGAATTAGAAATTAATACCGAAGCACACGAAGTTTATATTAAAGGAAAGTTATTGGATTTTACCAAGAAAGAATTCGATTTGCTGCTGTTCCTGGCAACCAATAAGAATAAAGTACTTTCAAAGGAATCTATTGCAGAGCATCTTTGGGGCGATTATGTCGATTCGGCTGATTCGTTCGATTTTGTGTATGCTCACATAAAAAATTTACGAAAAAAGCTCATTAAAAAAGGGGTGGGTAACTATTTGCAGACTGTTTATGGTGTCGGATATAAATTTGTTGAAAAGTGAAATTACTTACAAAAACCGCTTTATTTTTTCTTACCATCGCACTTTTTGTCCTTTTTATGGGAGGGATAGTATTCTATTTCTCGTTCCGTTATATGATGAAACATGAAGTAAAAAGGGAACTGATCACAGAAATGCACGAGGTTATTCTGCACCCTGCCCGATACAATATCATTGGTATAGATTCTTTAGTTTTCGATTTACCGGTTCATTACCAGATTTTACCAATTAAAGACATTCATAATCCAAAATTTGTTTTCAGCGATACATTATTGTTAGATAATATAATGGGACGATACCAGGCTTACCGCATGATCAGTTACGAGACCAACTTAGGCGGAAAGTTTGTTCGCATCACTATTTCAAAATCACTGCTTGTTTCCGACGAGCTCGTTGAATATGTGGTTTTTGTAACGCTGGCTCTTTCCCTGATCTTATTATTATTCATTATTGGTTTCAACAATTACTTTTTTTCGCGCATCTGGGGAAATTTCTTTAAAACCATTGATATAATTAAAGATTACAGCATTTCCGACGCTGAAGGAATAACATTTACAGAATCAGAAATCACCGAGTTTAATCAGTTAAACCAGGTATTTGAAAAAATGCATGGGCGCATTAAACAAGATTACCAGAATCTTAAAGAGTTTATCGAGAACATATCGCACGAAATACAAAACCCGCTGGCCATTATCAAATCCAGGGTAGACCTGCTTCAGCAAAACGAAAACATCGATAAATCGCAGGCTGAACTGATACAATCGATTCAGGGGAGTGCCATCAGGCTATCCAACCTGAACAAGTCACTTATATTGCTTTCGAAAATTGATAATAACCAGTTCCCCGAAAGGGAAGATGTCGATATTTTGGAGAATATTAATTTTCATCTCGAAAATTTCGAAGATATCATTCAAGCGAAAAAGATTTCGCTTGATAAAAACTATAGAAATCCGCTTGTAGTTCGGGCTGATTCAAATTTAATCAGCATTATGCTGCTGAACCTTTTAAAAAATTCCATTTACCACAATCTTCCTTCGGGTACCATTGAATTAATGACAGAATCGAAATCGTTAACCATAAAAAATTCCGGGAAAAAACTGGATATAGATCAGGAAGACCTTTTTAAAAGATTCACCAAATCTTCAAACAGACCCGATTCTCTGGGATTAGGCCTGGCTATCGTGAAAAAAATATGTGATTATTATAATTTTACTATTCAATATACTTGTCAGGATAATTTTCACATTATTACAATTACCTTTATATAAACCGGATATTCCTATCAGGAATTTTTTATCTCTGCAATGAAAATTCTAATTTAATTCAAAATTGGGGTAATATATTAGGGCCCAAACTAAACATTATATGATAGCGATTCTGGGTATTAGTCACAAATCTGCTCCTGTGAGTGTAAGAGAGTTATACGCGTTTGATGAGCAGGAAAAAATAACTTTTGCAGATCGCATTAAATCCATACTTCAGCTCGAAGGCATCGTCATTTTATCGACATGCAACCGTACTGAAATTTATTTTAATACCCGGTTAGAGAACAAAAGTGAAGTTTACCGCCTGATAACCGATGAGTTAATGAAATTCAAAAAAATTGTCAGCGATAATCTTCAGAATTTTTATTTCTATACCCGGGGCGGGGCTGTTGAACAGCTTTTTAAAGTATCGTCGGGTCTCGAGTCGCTGGTGATAGGTGAAGAACAGATTCTCGGCCAGGTAAAAGAAGCTTTTCGTTATGCCCAGACAAATAAACTTACCGATTGCATTATTTCAAGATTATTTATCAAAGCCATTGAGGCCGGAAAGCGGGTACGAACAGAAACACAATTAAACAAAGGAGCAGCATCAGTTAGTTATGCTGCTGTGGAACTTTGTCACGAGATATTTCCCGACCTTCAGAATCGTACGATTATGGTAATTGGTGCAGGCCAAACCGGAGATCTTATCCTTCAATGCATGTTGAAAAAAAATCATCCTGCGTTTTTCATTGCAAACCGTACATTCTCAAGGGCGGCCGAATTGGCTGAGAAATATTCGGGAAGTGCGATCGAATTATCAGCCATCGAATCGTACATTCCGGAATGCGATCTTATAATTACGGCCACATCATCGAAGGAACATCTCATTACCAGGGATATGGCTGAAAAGGCAATGATTAGCAGGAAACAAAGCACCCAGGTTTTTATCGATCTTTCAGTACCTTCAAACATTGCCGAAAGTGTAAATGAGATAGAAAATGTGCACTATTATGGCGTTGACGATCTGAAGGCTGTGGTAATAAAAAATGTGGAACGAAGAAAATCGGCCATCGATCACAGCATGGAGATTATTTCGGAGGTTCAGGACGAATTTATGGAATGGCTCGATATTCAGAACCTTACGCCAACTATTATTCTCATTAAGGAAAATCTGAAAAACATTCAGCAAACCGAACTTGAAAGTTTTAAAAAGTTCAGGAAAATTAAAGAGCATGAATTGATTGAACAATATTCGGAACATATCTCGGAAAAGTATACACAGATGTTTATTAAAAAGCTGAAACAGGTTACGAAAAATGGTAAAAAACCAGAGTATATAAAGATGATAAACGATTTATTTGAATAAATTGAAAATGACTAATCGCCCCGTAAAAATTGCTTCCCGTGGAAGTAAATTAGCTCTTTACCAGTCACATAAAGTAAAAGAGGAACTTGAAAAATACTTCCCTGAAAAAGTCTTCGAAATTCTGGTTATTAAAACCAAAGGAGATAAGATTCTCGATGTAGCCCTGTCAAAAATTGGAGATAAGGGCCTTTTTACCAGAGAACTTGAAAATTCACTCCAGCAACACGAAGCCGATATGGCTGTTCATAGTTTAAAAGACATGCCGACGGAATTGCCCGAAGGATTGACTCTGGGTGGAGTGCTGGAGCGTGGCGAGGTTCGCGATGCCCTTGTAAGTATTCACGGTAAAAAACTCGCTGAACTGGATGAAACCGATGTTGTTGCAACATCGAGTCTCCGCCGGAAGGCTCAGCTGCTGCATTTTAACAGTAAGCTCAGGATTGTGGATATTCGCGGCAATGTAGACACTCGCATGCAGAAAATGGATGAAGGGTATTGTACCGCAATGGTAATCGCTGCCGCCGGGTTACAGAGATTAGGCTACCAGGATAGAATTACAGAAATTCTTGATCCGGGTATTATGGCTCCTGCTGTCAGCCAGGGAGCAATTGCAATAGAAATCAGGGAAAATGATCCTGAAACTGAATCTTTGATATTAGAAATTAATCACCTCCCCTCTTTCATTGCTGTGAACGCTGAAAGAGTTTTTCTCAGTGCGCTTGAAGGCGGATGTCAGGTTCCAATTGGCTGCTTTTCAGAATCAGACGGGAAGAAATTTAAAATATCCGGAGTTGTTTCTAATATAGACGGTTCGGCAATGATGAAAGATTCTGTTGAAGGAGAAATCAGAACCGCCAAAAAAACGGCCTTTTTGCTGGCTAAACGATTTCTGGATAAAGGAGCCCAGAAAATGATACGGAAAATCAGAACCTTAAACAACATATGATACTTCAGGGGAAAGTTTTTATATCAACTGTAAGCACCCATAAATCGTTTGAAATCAGGAATATTTTCGAACCGCTGGGAGCCACTGTGGTTGATTTTCCCATGACAGAATTTATGGCAGTGGATCAAACTCCTGCCATTCAAAGCGCTATCTGTCAAATTGAAAAATTTAACTGGATCATTTTTACCAGTGCAAACGGGGTAAAACATTTCTATCGGTTATTAAATGAAATAGGTAAAGTTTCCAAAATTCCGTCCGGAGTAAAAATAGCTGCAGTAGGAGTTAAAACTGCGTTGGAATTGGAAAATGCCGGTAGAAAAGCAGATTATTCAGGTTCTGGGAATACCGCCGAAAACCTTGTAAATGAACTGATAGAAAAAGAGTCCCTGCAAAACTGCAATATTTTGCTTCCGTTGGGGAATCTTGCTCCGGATACCCTGCAGGCACGGCTTTCAAAAATTGCTAACGTCACACGTATCGATGTGTATAAGACTATAAAAGCTCAGGTTGCGGACAACGAACCCATTGAACGGATTAAAAATAACCGCTACGATTTGGTTATATTCACCAGCCCCTCGGGCGTCGATAACTTTGCAGATGCTATTGGTCCTGAAAATGTCAACCCGGAACTACGGGTTGCCAGTATCGGGAAAGTCACCTCTCGTGCCGTCGAACAACATGGACTAACCTGCCTGGTAACTGCTGCAAAATCGACATACGAGGGCCTGGCAAATGAAATTGTAAATTACTATACCATTAATTAATAAATAAAATTATGTCTTTCCCAGTAACACGTTTAAGAAGGCTTAGAAAAAATCCCATTTTGCGGAAAATGGTTACAGAAACCACCATTTCGCTTGACGATTTTATCATGCCGTTGTTTGTTTGCCCCGGTTCCAAGGTGAAAAATCCCATTGGCTCCATGCCGGGTAATTACCAGATGTCCGTCGACAATATTGTGGATGAATGTAAGCAGTTGGTGGATAAAGGCATTAAAGCAGTTTTGCTGTTCGGAATACCCGACCATAAAGATGAAACAGGAATTGGAGCTGCCAGCGACGATTCTATCGTACAGTTAGCCATCAAAGCCATTAAGAAAGAAATCAGCGATATATTTCTTATCGCTGATATTTGTAATTGTGAGTACACCACCCATGGGCATTGCGGTACCATAGTGAATGGTGATGTCGATAATGATTTAACGCTTGAAACACTCGCACAGCAGTCCCTATCGTTTGCACGTGTGGGTGTGGATATGGTTGCTCCGAGCGATATGATGGACGGTCGTATAGGTCGAATACGCCAGGCACTCGACGATCATGAGTTTACCAATCTTCCAATCATGGCTTATTCTGCCAAGTACGCGTCAGCTTTTTACGGTCCTTTTCGCGAAGCAGCAGAAAGTGCTCCAAAGTTTGGCAACCGCTCTTCATATCAGATGAATCCTTCAAACGCCAACGAAGCAATGCGCGAAATTGCTCTCGATATCGAAGAAGGGGCTGATATTATTATGGTAAAACCGGCTTTAAGTTATCTCGATGTAATCCGCCGTGCCAAAGACGAATTTAATATCCCTATTGCCGCTTATAATGTGAGTGGTGAATTTTCGATGGTGAAGGCCGCTGCCGAAAAAGGCTGGATCGACGAGAAACGTATTGTCCGCGAGATTCTTACATCAATAAAAAGAGCCGGTTCCGATATTATCCTTACTTATCATGCCAGGGATATGGCAGATTGGTTGTAATACTATTGAAACTTCAATCAATTTTTATTTCATAGAATTTCTCATGAACATACAAAACAGCATAAACGAATTCAAACGTGCACAGGAAAGCATTCCGGGCGGCGTAAACTCACCTGTGCGGGCATTTAAAAGCGTACATGGCGATCCAATTTTTATAAAACAAGCCAAAGGAGCCCGGATAACTGATATTGACGGTAACGAATACATCGACTTTGTAAGTTCATGGGGACCAATGATTTTAGGTCATGCTGATGAAAGAGTGATAAACGCTATACAAACGGCTGCAATACTTGGAACAAGCTATGGAGCGCCCACCGTTGCTGAAACCGAGCTCGCAGAGCTGATAAAAAAAATGGTGCCTTCCATCGAGCTGGTTCGTATGGTGAATTCTGGTACGGAAGCTACAATGAGCGCTTTGCGCCTGGCCCGTGGTTTTACAGGAAGGGACCTGGTAATCAAATTTCAAGGCTGCTATCATGGTCATGCCGACAGTTTTCTGATTAAAGCCGGATCGGGAGCGCTTACTCTCGGCTATCCCGATAGCCCCGGTGTTACGCAGGGAACAGCAAAAGATACTATAATTGCTCATTACAACGATTTATCCTCAGTTGAAGAAATCTTTAAACAGAAAGGCGACCAGGTAGCTGCGATAATAGTTGAGCCTGTGCCTGCCAACATGGGAGTAATTCTTCCAGAACCTGGTTTTCTCGATGGATTGCGTAAAATAACCTATAAATATGGAGCCTTATTGATATTTGACGAAGTAATTTCTGGCTTTCGCCTAGCAAAAGGCGGGGCGCAGGAGTATTACGGCGTAATGCCCGACATAACTGCACTTGGTAAAATCATTGGGGGAGGTTTACCGGTGGGGGCCTACGGTGGGCGGAAGGATATCATGAACAGATTAGCCCCTCTCGGACCGGTTTACCAGGCAGGCACGCTTGCAGGAAATCCTCTTGCCATGAGTGCCGGCCTGGCAACCCTTAAAATCATCAATGAAACACGCGGTTTTTACAATGAGCTCGATCGAAAAAGCTCCTTACTGGAAATTGGGTTCCGGGAGAATCTTCAAAATACCGGAATACCCGGGGTTATTAATCGTATTGGCTCATTGATGACCTTGTTTTTTACGGAAGAAAAGAAAGTAAATTCATACGACACTGCCGTAAAATCTGACACCGGAAGGTATGCCCGGTATTTTAAACTGGCGCTCGAAAACGGTATTTACCTGGCGCCATCGCAATTCGAGGCGGCTTTTATTTCCCTTGCGCATACCGATGATGATATTGAAAAGGCTGTAAAGGCTGGCCTTAGAGCCGTGGAGATTATAAAAACGCAGTAACCCTAGACTAACCCTGGTAGGGTTTATTCCGGGGACAAAATAAACTGAACTTTAATTCATGCAAAACTCAATATTTCTCAATACGCTAAAAGGCATAAAAACTTCCCGTCCGCCGGTGTGGTTTATGCGGCAGGCAGGAAGGGTGCTGCCCTCATATCTCGAACTTCGCGCTAAGCATTCGTTCTGGCAGATGATGAACGATCCCGGTCTTGCCGCTAAAGTAACCCTTCTGCCGGTATACGATCTCGGGGTAGATGCAGCCATCCTGTTTTCCGATATTCTGGTAATTCCCTATGCCATGGGGATGGGGCTCGATTTTACCGATCACGGACCAAAATTCGACAAACCCCTGAAGGATTACGAAAACCCGTTTACGAAGCTGAATCCCGATCCGGGTAAGCTTCAATATATCTACAGAGCCATCGATGAAATTGTGAAAACCCGTCCTGAAAACACCCCGCTTATTGGTTTTGCAGGTGCACCGCTCACAGTTCTCTGTTATATGCTCGAGGGGTTGAGCAGCAAGGCGAATTTCCCCGATGCTATTTCGTTTATCTATAGGAATAAAAGTATTACGGAAAAACTGGTAGATGCCGTAACTGACCTTACCATTGAATATGCAACGCAGCAAATCGCCCATGGAATAGATACCTTTCAGCTATTCGAAACCCACGGCGGAATTCTTCCCTTTGATTTCTATAAGTCGATGTTTTTCCCTGCCATCCAAAAAATATTGAAGGCTGTGCGCGACAAGGGTATACCTTTTATCTATTTCCCAAAGGATATAGGAACAGGATTAAGCCACATAACTCCCGATATCTGCGATTTTGTGAGTGTCGACTGGCAAACACCCATCATCGAAGCACGAAAATTGGTTCACCCAAATGTTGGTCTGCAGGGGAATCTCGATCCGCGTCTGCTTTTTGCAGATCAGTCGGCTATCGAAGAAGAACTGACTAAATACATAGAATTTGGTAAAACGGAATATAAATGGATTTTCAATCTCGGCCATGGCTTTATACCGGGAATTTCGTTTGAAAACGCAAAATATATTGTTGATTGGGTAAAATCAACCAACTGGAGGAGATGAGGGTGGACAACTTATTATAAAAATATAACAGGCCGGGGCCCCGATACACAAGTTATCCGCCCGCCACTTTTTTCCATACCGGCTATACAGCGGAGGATTATAAACAATCGGTTATCGATTCAAATCATGAGAAGCCGGAGAATATTTCAATATACATCCATATCCCTTTCTGCCCGCGACTTTGTCATTTTTGCGGATGCAACACCGGGATCGTGAAAGAAAAAAATCATATCGAGCGTTACGTTCGTGCATTAATCAAAGAAATTAATACGGTTTCGCTGCTGATTGATAAAAAACGACCGGTTACGCAGATTCATTGGGGAGGAGGAACGCCAAATTCCATTCCGTTCGACTTCATCGTGGAAATCATGAACACGTTAAGAGCAAATTTCGAGTTTGATCCCGGAGCCGAAATTGCCATGGAATGTAGCCCGGCATATCTCACTCTTGAAAACATCGATACTCTGGCAGAAACGGGATTCAATCGCATCAGCATCGGGGTACAGGATTTTCACCGCGAAGTGCTCGACACGGTTAACAGGCTGCCATCACGCCTTCCTATGGAGGAATTGTTTCAGCATATCCGGGCGAGAGGGTTTAAGAGCATTAATCTCGACCTTATGTACGGTTTGCCGAAGCAAACACCGGAAATTTTTGCCGATTCAATAAATCAGGCCATTGCGTTATCACCCGACAGGCTGGTTACTTTTTCGTATGCACACGTTCCATGGTTTAACAAATCAATGGAAAAACTTGAAAAGATCGGATTGCCAACCACTGAAGAAAAATTTAGTTTGTTCGGATTGGCTTACGGAATGTTCACATCAAACGGATATGTACCCATTGGGCTTGACCATTATGCCAAGCCTACCGACGACTTATCCATAGCAGTGAAAGAACGAAAGCTACACCGTAACTTTCAGGGATATTGTACCCGGGAAACCACCGGCCAGGTGTACGCCTTCGGTTCAAGCGGAATAAGCCAGTTATGGAATGCGTACAGCCAGAATATTAAAAATTATCAGCAGTACATCGAGGCCATCGAAAATCACGATTTTGCTGTTGAAAGAGGGTACCGGCTTACCCAAAGCGATATTATCTGCCGCGAAGCCATAAACTCGGTGATGTGCAACGGGTATCTGAATTTTGATGAAATAGCCAATAAGTTCGGTATTTCTGAAGATGAACTGAAAAACACGCTACAATATTCTGCCGGTAAATTATCGGAATTTGTCAACGATGGATTGGTTACACTGGACAACAAGTCCATCAGGGTAAGTCAGCAGGGAATGCTTATCGTTCGCAACATAGCAATGGCTTTTGATCCCCAACTGGAAGTTAAACAAGGTATGTATTCAAAAACGATTTAATTTCTCATGGAAAAAACTGTTGAAGTAGCTGTTATAGGCGCCGGACTCACCGGGTTGACCACTGCTTTTTACCTGAAAAAGAAAAATAAGGATTTTATTCTTCTTGAGGAAAAAGATATACCTGGTGGAGTAATTCAAACCAGGCATGAGAACGGTTTTACTTACGAAGAGGGACCAAATACAGGAGTAGTTGGAAACCCTGAAGTACCAGAACTTTTCGAAGATCTAAACGGCTTATGCAAATGTGAAATTGCCAGTGAGAAAGTAAATAAGCGTTACATCCTGAAGGAAGGAGTATGGGAACCAATGCCAATGGGACCAATTCAGGCTGTGAACACACCTCTTTTCACTCTAAAGGATAAATTCCGGTTGTTGGGAGAACCATTCCGAAGCAGCGGGACAAATCCCAACGAACCTCTCAGTGAGATGGTTAAACGCCGGATGGGGCAAAGCTTTCTGGATTATGCCATAGACCCCTTTATTCTTGGTGTTTACTCCGGTGATCCATCACGGTTGATCACTAAATATGCATTCCCAAAACTTTATAATCTTGAACAAAACTATGGCAGTTTTATTGGTGGTTCAATAAAAAAGATGTTTGAAAAAAAAGACGAACGTGAAAAAAAAGCTACCCGCAAGGTTTTTTCAGTAGAGGGAGGTTTGTCGGAACTTATCAGCGCTCTTTGTAAATCGGCAGGAGAAGATAGCCTTTTATTAAATATAAAGAATATAGAAGTAAATCCGGCAGGAGACTATTTCATCATAACTGCAATGCAGAACAATGAAAAAGTGACCATTACAACCAAAAAAATCATCACCACAACAGGATCCTATACCCTCAGACCAATGCTCCCATTTGCTGATAATGAATTACTGAATGCTGTTGAAAAATTAAAATATGCCCGGGTAATACAGGTTATATTGGGGTTTAAGCAATGGAAAGGTATGGAACTCGATGGATTCGGCGGATTAATTCCTTTCATAGAAAAAAGAGAGATTCTTGGAGTGCTGTTCCTGTCAGCTTTATTATCGTATCGCGCTCCTGAAGGCGGTGCGTTATGTTCTGTTTTTTTGGGTGGTGTGCGGCGCGAAGATTTGACAGATAAAACAGATGATGAAGTGAAGATAATTGTTGAACGCGAATTTTCTGATGTGATGCGGCTAAAGGAATTTAATCCCGATCTGTTTAAGATTATCCGTTACCGGTATGCTATCCCTCAGTATGGAATCGAAAGCTATGAAAAACTCCAAGCACTTGAACAGTTGCAGTCGACGTATAAGGGACTGATTATCGGCGGAAATCTTCGTGACGGTATTGGAATGGCCGACCGGATAAAGCAAGGCAAACATTTGGCTGATATAATTTGATTTGTAATTTTATACCTTATGTACAAGTTTTTGATCATATTGCACGTTATCACAAGTTCTGTTTTTCTCGTTGTGGCCATAGCAGTAACTTCAAGGTCTATAGTAGGATGGTCGAAAAACCTGAAGTATACGAAAACAGATAGATACGTGGCATATCTGTTTATGGTGCTGTTATACCTTACTCTTGTGCATGGGATCATAATGTATTTCTTTATCGACCCCTCATCTAAATCGGCAATGGATATTCATCATGCAATAAAGCAGGTATCGCTGAGGTTTTGGGTGGTAGAACATTTTTATTTCATGACGTTCGCCCTGATTCTCTCACAGATCGGAGGAATATTTATCCGTAAAACCACCATCGATAAAAATCGTTTTGCGTATGCTTCATTTTATTATGGTGTAGCCACATTAATTACCATAGTTTCCGTGACATTTTATTTTATTTACCGGTAACCTGATGAGATCAAAAACTTCAGTTCTCCTTTTGAATGTAGGTACTCCCGATAGTCCCGATACATTCAAGGTACGAAAGTACCTGTCCGAGTTTTTAAATGATAAACGTATAATTGATATTCCATGGTTTCTGCGTAAACTTCTGGTCAATTTTATTATTGTTCCTTTTCGGGCCCCAAAGTCAGCAAAACTCTATCAAAAACTTTGGACAGGGAAAGGTTCACCCCTTCTTTTTCATGGGATATCGCTGCAGGAAAAATTACAGCGAAAGTTGGGTGAAGCGTACATTGTTGAGTTTGCGACGAATTACCAGCATCCTAATATTAACGAAGTGGCAGAAAAAGTTCTTAAACAGAATGTGAGCCGGATCATCGCATTCCCACTTTTTCCGCAATACGCAAGTTCTACCACGGGCTCAGTTATTGAGAAACTATTAAACTTGCTATCTTCCAAATATAATATTCCGGCTATTACAACCATAGTGCAGTATTACGATCATCCTTTATATCTGGAAGCTATAGTTGCACGTGTTTGCCAATACGACTACACTAACTACGATCACATTCTTATGAGTTTTCATGGCCTGCCTATAAGTCAGGTGAGTAAGTCTCACAATGGGAAAACCTGCGTACATTTTAACTGCACCAAAGAAGTTTCGGAGCAAAACCAATATTGCTATCATGCCTCATGCTATGCCACTTCCCGATTATTAGCCGGAAAGTTAAACCTTGATAAGAGCTGGTACACTGTCTGTTTTCAATCGCGCATCGCCAAAAACTGGCTGTCGCCCTTTACTGATGAGGTTATTACAACACTGGCAAAGGAGGGGAAAAAACGTCTGCTGGTAATCTGTCCGTCGTTTACCGCCGATAACCTGGAGACCACCATCGAAATCGGTAACGAGTACAAAGATCTATTCCTTCAAAACGGCGGAACGGAGCTCACATTAGTAGAAAGCTTGAACGATAGTGAGCGGTGGGTTGATGCGATTGGGGAAATGATTTCATAGAA
>JAUYBT010000227.1 GCA_030692905.1 Bacteroidales bacterium | reverse complement strand
CAACAATGGCAGTGCTCGCCGCGAAGAATATTGTCCATGGACCAATTGAAGCTCTTTTCACGATTGATGAAGAGACCGGTATGACAGGTTCTAACGGATTTAAAAAGGGGCTGCTTAAGGGCGATATTCTCATGAATCTCGACTCAGAGGATGAAGGTGAGTTATACGTAGGTTGTGCCGGTGGTATCGATGTAAATATCAAAAAGAACTATGCAGAAGAAAAGTCACCAAAAGGAACGGTAGCCTATAAAATCGTAGCTAAAGGTCTTAAGGGAGGTCATTCCGGTGTTGATATCGCAATGGGCAGAGCCAATTCCAACAAGATTATGTTCAGGTTCATGATGCAGGCAGAATCTGATTTTGGTATCAGACTTGCCGAAGCAGCAGGTGGTGATCTGAGAAATGCAATCCCGAGGGAATCCTATTCAATCGTATTGTTACCCGAAATCAAAACAAAAGAATTCGAGAAATTTATTAAGGGTTATGAGAAGATGTACAGAGCAGAATTCTCAGATACAGAACCCGATCTGTCTTTTACTTTTGAAAAAATTGCAGTCCCTGCCAAAGTAATGAATCAGGGTGAGCAATACAGGATTATCAGAGCCCTGTTTGCATGTCCCAATGGTGTTCAGCGGATGAGCCAGGCAATGAAAGGACTTGTTGAAACATCGAACAACCTTGCAATAGTCAGATGTATCGGAGGCAAATTTGAGACATATAATCTTACACGAAGTTCAGTTGACTCCTCCAAAGAGGCAACTGCCTGGAAGATTGCTGCTGTTTTTCAGCTGATTGGTGCAGAAGTAACACTAACCGGTGGCTACCCGGGATGGAAGCCAAATATGCAATCGCCAATTCTGAAAACAATGAGTAACATTTACAAGGATATGTATGGAAAGATTCCTGAGATAAAAGCCATTCATGCTGGTCTTGAATGCGGTATTCTTGGCGGCGTTTATCCGAATCTCGATATGATCTCATTCGGTCCGACAATCAGATTCCCTCATTCCCCAGGTGAGAAGGTAAACATTGCATCGGTTAAGAAGTTTTATGATTTTCTTTGTGAGACATTAAAACAGGTACCGGTAAAATAATATGATTTATGATGGAAAAGGTGGGTTACCCCACCTTTATCTCTATGAGCAGATCATCTTTCATTACATTTGTATTTGCCCTTGCTGAGACTTTTACAATGACGCCATTAACAGAAGATAATATCTCATTCTGCATCTTCATTGCTGAGAGTATCACAACAGGTTCTCCCTGAAGTACATTGGATCCTTCCCGTACCAGCACATCGATTATTTTCCCTGGCATGGGAGCCTTAATATACTCCTTTTCAACTTTACCTCTCTTTGAATTCAGAACCTTCATTCTCTGAAGCGAGAAGGGTGTTTCTACCGTGAATGTGTAGCTAATATCATTAAAGAGGATTTCATATCTGTTTTGTCGGGAGCTTACAATCTCAACAGGGTATTTCCGGTTCTTCCATAATATATAGGTACCGTATTTTTCATCAGCTTTCAGTTTAACCTCATAATCCCTCTTCCCAATCCTTATTGTTTGTTTCAGAGGCAGAGAAAAACTGAATTTCCTGTTTTCTGATGAGAGTACATATAGCTTCTTTATCTGAAGTTTATCGTTTGCCATTGTTAATAGCTTGATTTAGAATTGATTTATTCTTTTATTAAGCAACCATGGACTCATGTCTTTCCCATGTTTGAAATCGATATTGATACTGTCATCATTCAGGTTTTCCTTAACAAATAACTTGGTAGCCAGCCATGCTGCAAGCATCTCTTCATATTCACTGTTGAAATAGTATTTTTCAAGATCCTTTTCAATAAATGCAGTTGTAAAGCTGCCATCCTGGAACTTCTGATGGCGTACCAGCATCCGGAAGAACGGAAGAGTTGTTTTTGTTCCTTTTATCCACACCTTATCGAGGGCCATTTTACAATTTTTGATTGCTTCCTTCCGGTCTTTCCCTTTAACGATCAGTTTGGCTATCATTGAATCATAGCTTGCTACTATTGAAGAACCAGCCTGAACACCGGTATCTACCCTGACACATGGGTCAGAGGGCATATTTAAGCTTTCAATTTTCCCGGGGTCGGGAGCAAATCCGGCCTGGACATCTTCTGCATTTATTCTGCATTCTATAGCCCATCCTTTAAGTTTTATGTCTTCCTGCCTGAATTTTAGTTCTTTATCGTTGGCGATTCTAATTTGCTGTTCAATCAGGTCAATTCCTGTTATGATCTCGGTTACAGGGTGTTCCACCTGAATCCTTGTATTCATTTCCATGAAATAGAAATTTTTATCTGAGTCAAGAAGGAATTCAACTGTTCCGGCTGAATGGTAGTCAACTGCTTTTGCAATCTGGACAGCCATTTTGCCCATTTTTTCCCTGAGCTTTTCATCCAGAGCACTGGATGGAGCTTCCTCGAGAAGTTTCTGATGTTTCCTCTGAATCGAACACTCTCTTTCTCCAAGATGTATTATATTGCCTTTAGTATCGCCAAGTATTTGAAATTCAATGTGTTTGGGATTTTCAATATATTTTTCGACAAATACAGACGGATCATTGAAAGCTTTTTCTGCCTCTTTGCTGGCAATAATGAACATCTTCTCCATCTCTTCGGATTTCCGCACAATCCTCATACCTCTTCCTCCACCTCCGGATGCAGCTTTAATTATTACAGGATAGCCAATTTTTTCTGCTATTATGACAGCTTCTTCCTCATTAGCTATATTGCCTTCACTTCCCATTGCCATTGGAATTCCACCGGCTAGGGCAATCTTTCGTGCAATAGTCTTATTCCCCATTTTGTAAATTGCATCTGGAGAAGGACCAATGAAAATTATTTTGTTATCTATACACTTCTGGGCAAAGTATGCGTTCTCAGCAAGAAAACCATAACCCGGGTGAACAGCATTGGCCTTTGTCTTCAGCGCAATGGCTATCAGCTTTTCGATGTCGAGAAAAACAGGAATCTCCGAAACATCTTCGGTATTATCATAAATCACATCGGCTGATGAGAGGTACATTGCATTAGGTTCAACTGCCGTTTTAACTGCAACAGTTTCAATATTCATCATACGGGCAGTTTTCATTATTCTGACCGCAATCTCGCCTCTGTTCGCAATGAGTATTCTTTTTATCTTCATATTATTAATAATCTGTCATACAACTTGTTACAAAGACTTTTTCTTTCTTAATTTTATCTTTTATCTTCACGAACTCACCCCCTGGTCCCCTCACTACTATGTAAAGAGGGGGAATTCTTCCTGCTACGTACTTCTTACTCCTTACTTTTTCCTTTTTCCTTTTTCCTTTTTCCTTTTTCCTTATAATGGCATATTCCCATGTTTCCTTGCCGGCACTTTAACCCATTTATTATTAAGTGCTGCGAAAGCTGAGATTACCTTTTTTCTTGTCATAGCAGGATCAATAACCTCATCAATATAACCGCTTTCGTCAGCAATAAAAGGATTTGCGATCTTATCGCGGTATTTTTTAACAAGCTCTTTTTTAAGTTCAACCGGATTTTTCGATTCAGCGAGTTCTTTTCTGTAGAGGATTGCTACTGCTCCATCCGGGCCCATTACAGCAATTTCTGCAGATGGCCAAGCAAAGCTGAAATCACCGCCAAGGAATTTACTATTCATTACGATGAATGCACCTCCATAAGCTTTTCTGAGGATGACAGTTATCTTAGGCACGGTAGCTTCGCTGTAAGCAAAGAGCAGCTTTGCACCATGGCGGATAATACCGGCATGTTCCTGATAGATACCGGGAAGGAAACCGGGTACATCTTCAAAAGTAAGTATCGGAATATTGAATGCATCACAAAACCGTATGAACCTGGCGCCCTTGGTTGATGAATCGATATCGAGAACGCCGGCAAGTACTTTGGGCTGATTGGCAACAATGCCAATAGTTTTACCTTTTAATCTGGCAAATCCGGTTACAAGATTTGCCGCGTAAAGCTCTGAAGTTTCAAAGAAACTATTTCTATCAACAACCAGATTTATTACATCTTTCACATCATATGCCTTGTTAGGGTCATCAGGAACAATGTCTCTTAATTTTTCGCTAACATCAGAAACAGAACCATCATCAGCAACAAAAGGCGGATTTTCAACATTATTTGAGGGAAGGTAAGAAAGAAATTTTTTCAAGGCGAGAATCGTGTTTTCTTCATCATCATAAATCATATGAGCCACACCACTTTTGCGTGCGTGTATCTCAGCTCCGCCCAACTCATCAGATGATACATCTTCGTTTAAAACCTCTTTTACAACATTTGGTCCGGTTACGAACATGTAGCTTGTATGGTTTACCATGAAGACAAAGTCTGTGAGTGCAGGAGAGTAAACAGCACCTCCTGCTGCGGGGCCCATGATTACAGAAATCTGAGGTATAATTCCTGAAGATTGGATTATATTGTGAAAAATAGAGGCATATCCGCTCAGGCTGGCTACACCTTCCTGAATTCTTGCACCACCAGAGTCCATTAAGCCAATAATCGGAGAACCCATCTTAAGCGCCATCTCCTGAATCTTGGTAATCTTCTTGGAATGAACAAGACCAAGGGATCCTCCCATAATTGTAAAAATCTGTGCATATGCAAATACCAATCGTCCATTGATTTTTCCATGGCCGACTATCACACCATCCCCATATGTTCTTTCCACTTTACCAAACTCAACCGGTTGACTGGCAGGTGTGACAAAAGTATCAATTTCCTCAAAAGTACCGGAGTCAAAAAGCAGGCTGATTCGTTCGTGAGCAGTAAGTTTGCCTTTTAAATGCTGTTTTTCGGCCTGTTTAGGACTATACTGCTTTTTTAATGCCTCCTGACGTTGGATAAAGGCCATGTAATTTTTTCCCGATAAATCCATACCCAAATATTTTAACGGTGTCAAAAGTAGTCAATATCGGGGTAATTACAAAAAGAACCTTCCTATTTGGGTTTGAACAGCCCTGCTTCATTAGAACCCATCATCCCCGCCTTAAGCATAGCATCACTTGCCTTCTTTAGATTATTAATCATCTTATTATTTACAACAGGATAATGATGTATCTTCTCCAGTTTATCACCGATATACTCAAGATCTTCATCGGTAGTCGCCCATTGGCGTGATTTATAGATTGTAAGGTCGAGTGGGAGAGAGTAGGATCGTAACGACTTATCCCCGGCAATGTTGAAATAAAAATCAAAATAGGACATAACAAGTTCCCGCAGTGATCGATATACAGGTTCCCTGTACCTTAATGTTGTGAAGTTCGATTTCGCAATTGCTCCCCAATGACTATCTTCTTTAAAAACAGCAATTACATGATCATCATCATTATAGGCTTTCATATCGACTATTAATGGCTGGTATCCGATAAATTGCAAAGCTGCTGCGGCGAACAAAGCGCCCTCAAAACAATGTGCTGACTTTTTCCTGATAACCCATCTGGGAGACCTGCACTCATAATTAGGATTATAATCAATTGAATCGAGAAAGCCCTGAATTTTATCAGGGTCGCTCATCGTTTTCAAAAACCCGATCTCAATTTTTGTCCACACCATATTTTGACACTTATTATCTGGTGCTGGTTTCTTGGTTCTGGTTTCTGGTTTCTGGTTCCTCACTACCCAACACCTAGGACCCAGTACCCAGTAATTTTTAACCCACCCCATGCCCCTCCCAGGAGAGGATTCCTTTAGAAGTCTTCTTCCCAGTACCAAGCACCCAGCACCTATGTTAAATTACTAATAATCCTCTTCATTTCCCCACACTGCTCCTCCATGCTCATCACCAACCTGAGCTGAGCCCTGGCT
Source organism: Bacteroidales bacterium (assembly GCA_030692905.1). GTDB lineage: Bacteria > Bacteroidota > Bacteroidia > Bacteroidales > VadinHA17 > LD21. The sequence goes on along the minus strand of JAUYBT010000227.1, from coordinate 33 downwards.
CTCTGCAGATTATGAAGCTCGTGATGTGTTTTA
>JAUYBT010000219.1 GCA_030692905.1 Bacteroidales bacterium | reverse complement strand
TTTTTATCGTTGTTAAGGGCCTTAAGGTTATTGATGCTTATTATAAAAGTCATCATCTTTGTACCCGAAGGATTTCTGACAATCTGATCAGTCCTGAAAGCACTGTAATAATCAAACGTCTGGGCATAATCTGAAAAGCCCGAAACAGATATCATTATATATTTATTATCAACAAGCAAGCCTTCAGTGCGGTAATTTTTATTTGTATAATTATCAATATTATAACTGATTACATCAAAAGTTGCCAGATTGATATTGAATGCCGGATCAGAAACTATCAATACAAAAACATGATTTACAGTTGTATCCGCGATATATAATTCCGTAGCGATCTCTTTATCTTCTTCAATTTTCAGTTCAGGAATTTTCAGGTTCAGGAATGCTATTATCTCCTGTGCTTTCTTGCTTTCGGCTGTTTCCGGCCATGTTTCAATAAGGTTGTTGAGCTCTTCCTTAAAGCTTCTTTCATCACTTATCCGGGCAACAGAATAGGCACGAAGAAGCAGGAATTTGGGTGCAAGAAGACCCTGAGGGGATTTTTTCAAAGCATCATCACAGAGCGCGATTGCATCGTTAAATTTCTCATTATTATATGCATTGTATGCCTCCTCATAAAGTCTTTCAGCCATTTTCAGATCGGCCATCTTTTTTTCGTAATAGGCAGGATCTGAAAGAATTCTGGCAAATTCGCTGCCGGGATACTTTTCGAGTAACCGCTGCCTGTAAGCTTCAGATTTAGAACTATTCTTTTCTTTATTGATCCTATACAGATTGTATAATGCCTCAGGAACAAGTTCACTGCCAGAGAAACGGTTAATAAGTGACTCAAATGTTTCTGTGGCTCTTGCCTGGTCAGGTATTCTTTCGGAATATGCTTTTCCGGCATTCAGCAGGGCATTGGCTATCTTTTCGTTGGAAATTTTAAGTAAAGAATCGGTTAACGGAAGGTTCTTAAGATAAAATTCAGGTTTTTTGTAATCGAGTACTGCAGCTGCAGTGTCAGAGCCGTTCTGGGAAGCCTCGTCGGAGTTGGCCGAAACCTGCGATGCATTTGCTCTTGCTTTGTTTGACCTTCTCCAGTTGTCTTCAAGCATTCTGTCTCCCCACCGTCTACGGAATTCGGTACGACCAAAGGTAAGAGTCGCCTGGTTATAGAAATACCATTTACCTTCTTGTTCGATATTACCCTGAAAACGTCTCTCGTTCTCATAAAACTGGCCCGGATTATATCTGTCGGAGTATTCTGAAATTTTTCCTTCACTTTCGTCTTTAATGATTTTGGCGATGATTGATGAAATCAGGGCATCCCTCTCGGGTTCAGTCATCGATGCCACTCTTTGCAGGCTGTCTTCAGTCTGGATAACAGTTAATTGTGAAACAAGAGCATTCAGGCTTTGTGATTTAGTTTTTAAAGCCTGGTAATCGGGATGCTTCTGGTCAAGGAAAAAGGCAGTACTATCATAGTACTTTCCGGCCTTCATATAATCGGGTTTTTCATAATAATAACGGGCAAGGGCAAGATAGGATCTTCCTTTCTGGTTTTGATTCTGCGAATTAGCCGTTGCTGACTTTCTGAAGAATTCCAGGGCCTCTGTCTCGTTTCCTTTTTTCATCGACATATTACCCAGGGCAAAATAAATCTGATCCTGAAAATCTTTATTCTTTGAATCTTTCAGCATTTTTTCAAGTTCTCTTTTTATTTCCTGTGGATTTCCGGAGTTAATATCAAAAACACCGGCAATATTTATCCTGGCATTAAATTCAATATCATAAGGTGGGTTCATCTTAACAACTTCGCGATAGAGAAATGTTGCCCTGGCTCCGTCTCCTGTTTGCTCATATAATTGAGCCAATAGGTAGGTCAACCTGTATTTTGTCCTTTTCCCCGAAACCAGTTCAATTGATTTACTGAGCGGACCTATAGCTTCAGAATATCTTTTTTGTTTGATGAAGAGATCTGCCAGTGTTGTATAGTACATTGATTTTAAAGATTTTGTGAAGTCTGCTGTTATGTTAAGCTCAGAAATTAATCTTAATGATTCATTAAAATTGCCGGTCTCGTTATAAATTCTATCCAGCCAGATCGCAGCTTCTGCTTTGATTAACGGATCGTTTGCCTCAGCTATGCAGTAATTGAAGACAGCGGTTGCTTCATTAAACTCCTGTTTATAGAAACGAGCCTTCCCTATAAGCAGATAACTGTCATCCACCCACTCATTATATTCCTTCTTGTCAAGTAATTCCTTCTCTTTATCTGATGGCAGGTGTTTGTCTTTTGTTTCAGGTTTTGAAGTGATGGATTTTAAGGTAATTACTTTTGAGGCTTTCTGTATTGCTCTTTCCATGTCGGAGGAGCAAAGAGTAGCTGTTGAAGGATCGCTGTATTCAAATACCTTAAGCATTTCTGCATAGTCATCCTTATAACCACTGGTTATTTTACCCAGACCTGCCTTAAAGCTCTCATAACCATTAAAATAGATATTATATCTGGAGGTGAGGCTATTATAAAACCTTGTTGTGTCCGTGTTTTTTTCAACCGAACAGTTTGTCAGGATCAGTGATAATCCCAGTAACACCAGATATTTATATGATGCTTTTTGTGAAGCCAATAAATGACTTTTAATACTATAACTGACTAAATTTGTGTATAGTATTTCAAAGGTAGATAAAATTAAGTTGAGGTGTTTTCTCAGGCTGAAATAACTCTCTTAATTTCGGGAACTTCTTTCATAATTGCCTGTTCAACACCAGCTTTTAAGGTCTGCATGCTGTAAGGGCAGCCATGACACGCTCCGGTAAGTTTTACCTTAACAGTCATATCGTCAGTTACATCAATAAGGTCAATATCACCTCCATCGGACTGAAGATAGGGTCTGACTCTTTCGAGTGCTTTCAAAACACGGTCTTTAATACTTTTTGTTTCTGTCATATCTTTTAAATATTTATTTTGTTATCTGAAGTTTAACAGTAGGTCTTTTATCCTTGTTTCTTTCATTTACTCTTTCGACCAGCGCCACTGCAAGTTCCATAAATGCATTTCCCGTTAATGAATCTCCCAGTGCCACCGGCTGACCATTATCACTTCCCTCACAGATGCTCTGAATCAGAGGAATCTGCCCAAGAAGAGGTACTTTCATTTTTTCGGCAAGTTTTTTGCCTCCTTCTTTTCCGAAAATGTAGTACTTGTTTGAAGGCAGTTCTGCAGGAGTAAACCACGACATGTTTTCGACAAGGCCGAGTACAGGGACATTAATTTTATCGCTCCTGAACATTGAAATTCCTTTAACTGCATCGGCAAGGGCAACATCCTGGGGTGTGGTTACAACTATTGCCCCGGTAACCGGGACCTCCTGCACCAGTGTCAGATGAATATCGCTTGTCCCGGGAGGGAGATCAACAAGAAGGTAATCGAGAACCCCCCATTCGCCCTGTGTTATAAGTTGCTTAAGGAAATTTGAAGCCATTGGTCCTCTCCATATAACTGGATCCGCTTGATCAACAAAAAATCCTGTAGAAAGAACCTTAACTCCATATTTTGTTAATGGGATAATATGATCAGTATTATTTTCTCTTTTTACCTCAGGCCTGTATTTTTCGGCATCGAACATTTTAGGAACAGAAGGCCCGTAGACGTCAGCATCGAGCAGCCCGACACTAAATCCCTTTCGTGCAAGAGCGATTGCCAGGTTTACAGCGATTGTTGATTTTCCTACACCTCCCTTACCTGAAGAGACAGCAATTATATTTGTGACTTCAGGTAAGACTTCCCGATGTTTTTCATGTTGTTTTCCAACAATGACCTTTGGCTGAACTTTTATCTCGTTAATAACAGCATTTGGTCCAAGAACCTCTTTTATTGTCTTTACAATTGTGCTCCTGATTGATGAAATGAAAGGGTCATTTGACTTCTCAGGCACTATTGTAAGAGAGATGCCGTTTTCACCGGATTCAATTTCCGAGATCATCCCCAGAGTAACTATATCTTTTCCTTTTTCGGGGTGGAAGACCTTGGAAAGGGCTTTTAAAATCTGTTCTTTTGAAAACACTAAGCTTGTTATTTTTATTTAATTTAAATATAAACAAGGTGCAATTTTACCAATTTTTTGGAAGAATGCAAAATATCTACTTCAGTTCTGTAAGGGGATCCCAGAATTTTTCTCTGAAGTTAATGATCCGGTCATCCTCAATGATGATGCCCTCATTTTTTAGAAGTTGTTCCATGGTAGAGGAATTACCGAAATGATGTTTTCCGGTAAGCAGTCCATTGCGGTTGACAACTCTGTTCTCCTTCCGTAAGGTATAAGTTTTGTGACTTCATATACCTTTGAGAAAAAGTCGTTATTACTTTTTTGCTTTCCGTAAGGCATCTTCGATAATCTTTTCTCTTTCCAGGCTGAAAAAGAGGTAGTTGATTTTTAGTCCCTTATTCAGGAAGATCTTTTCATAATGGGTTCTTATTGGAAGAATGTCATCCGAAAGGTTTTCTGAATAAAGGTCGCTTGTGGCAAAGACCATTTCGAGGTTATTATTTTCGACGACTGTTTTTGTGTAATTAAACAGCTCAGTATTATCAGTCTTAAGATGAACTTTTCCCTTGTTTTTCAGGAACTGACGATAGCTATTAAGGAACCATGGGGATGTAAGTCTCTTATTTGAATTACTTCCTCCCGGATGAGGGTCAGGGAAGGTGATCCAGATCTCATCAACCTCATCTGTGGAGAAGAACGAATTAATAAACTCAATTCTTGTGCGGACGAAGGCAACATTGGGTAACTTCTGTTCGTTGGCTGTTTTGGCTCCGCGCCACAGGCGGGCTCCCTTTATATCAATTCCGATATAATTATTTCCTGGAAATCTGGTTGCCAGCCCGATTGTATATTCTCCTTTACCGCATCCCAGCTCAAGAATAATCGGATTTTCATTTTTGAACATCTCCTTATTCCATCTGCCTTTTACAGGATGATCTTTTGCGGAAACATCTCCGATTTCGGGCTGTATTACATTATCAAATGCTCCCAGTTCAGTCCATCTGCCCAGTTTATTCTTTCCCACTTCCGGAGATTTATTTGCTGATCTTTTCTATTCTCAACCCGAAATCATAAACGCCTTTAAGATCTTCAACACGCATACCATGCTGAATCTTAAACTGATATGAGCCTTTCACAGGGAAGTATACATTTGTTTTATATGGAAGATTGAGTTCGTGTATATCACCGAATCCTTTACCATACCACTTTCCTTTTTCATCAGCAAGATTATATTGAAGGGTATCTGTAATGCTTTTTCCATCGGGGGAGGTCGTCGTTACGAAAAGGTAAATATTGCGAAACGGGTACGATGATCCGGTTCTGATTGTAAAAAAGACATTATTACTGTTTAAAGTATCAGTTACGGGGATTTTGAAAGCTGGAATATCCAACAGTTTCCAGGTCCTTTCGGGCATCTCCAGAGAATCGGTATATACAACATTACTGTTGCAGGATGACAGCAGTACTAAGGATGTCAATATTAAAACGAATGAATATCTATTTATTCCTTTTATCATTGAATCTTCTGTTTTTTCTTTTGTTTGGATTCCTGCTCGGCTGGCTTTTATTGTCAGGTGGGTCAAACCTTGTAAGACTGTTATTCTTTAAAAGGTCATGGGAAACAGGAGCAGAATCCCAAGATTCATCAATCAGCAGAAGCCTGTCGACCTTTTCCCCTTTTCTGTTAATCGCTATTATCTCTTTTACCCTTTGAACCGGCAGAGCAACAATATTTGCTGATGAATGCTGATCGGTTGAATACCAGTAAATACCTTTATGTACCTCCATCTTAAAGAAATAAGCAGTACAATCGAGGGCTTCAAGCGGAACATCTTTTGGCGGAAATGACCTCTGTGCATCTACATAGCAATCGAGTTCAAAATTAAGGCAACATTTCAGTTTACTGCATTGTCCGGCGAGTTTCTGCGGGTTAAGAGATAACTCCTGGTATTTTGCATGAGTTGTTGTAACTGAAATAAAATTAGTGATATAAGTTGAACAGCAGAGCTCTCTTCCACATGAGCCTATTCCTCCAATCCTCCCTGCTTCCTGGCGTGCACCAATCTGGCGCATCTCTATCCTTACCCTGAACTCGTCGGCAAGAATTTTAATAAGCTGGCGGAAATCAACTCTTTCATCTGCAATGTAATAGAAGATAGCCTTTGTTTTATCGCCCTGATATTCAACATCCCCGATCTTCATATTAAGTCTGATTTCTTCAGAAATTTTTCTTGAACGCAGCATGGTCGGGGTCTCAAGTTTTTTTGCTTCTTCCCACTTCTGAATATCGACAGCTTTAGCTTTGCGGTAAACTTTTTTCAGGTCATCAGGTGATGGATGGACTTTAAGTTTTTTCAGTTGTTCATCTATCAGAGGTCCAATCATTGACACTCTACCGATATCATGTCCGGGAGAGGCTTCCACTGCAACGACGTCGCCAATCTCAAGCCTTAGACCATTAACATTTCTGAAAAATCCTTTTCGTGTATTCTTGAATCGGATTTCAACAATATCATTACCCTCCGGAATGTCAGGAAGGTCTTTCAGCCAGTTGAAAGAATCCAGTTTATTATACCCGGGTTTATATGTTATATCAGGCATCCGGATCTCTTCCCCGGGTTGCCCTTGAATATCTTCGTTATCTGTCATAAAACTCTTATGCTACCGAAATTACTCCGCAAAAATAGTGAATAAAAGCATTAATTTCAACAATGAGTTTCAGGGTCAGCGGATGAGCCTGGTAATTTTTAATGCAAGGTCAAGAAAGATGATTTTCGCATTACCGTTTGCTTCAATATGCGAATAGACCAGGTTAAACTCTTCAGTAAGCGGATAGATATTATTCTGATTGATGAAAGGGTGGAACTTTCCGGAGAAAGTTGCCTCTTCACCGGTAAGGAATACCAGTCTGTTTTTTAGCTGATCGAGTGACAGCATAAGGTTTTCCCTGAGAATTCTCATTGAAAAAGAGATAAAATTCTTCTGCGCTTCCCTTCCTGTTGTGGCAATCTCCTCCGACCAGCTGATTATTGAAATGATATCGCGTTTCCATGCGAATCTCATCAGGTTCTTAAAACGGTCAAGATTCGCCATGGAAGAGTCTTCGTTTTCGCACAACTCAATTGCCCTGGTGATATTTCCGTTGGAAACACGCGATATATCGGCAGCTTTGTCTGCAGCCATGTTAAACCGTTGGACAAGATATTTTTCAATATCACTGCTGCTGAAGGACGGTATCTTTACAAGCTGGCATCTCGAAAGTATAGTAGGGATAACCTTATCGGCCTCTTCTGAAACAAGCAGAAAGAGAGTTTTCTCCGGCGGCTCCTCAATCATTTTAAGAAGCTTATTGGCTGAAGCCTGATGCATTTTTTCGGGCAGCCATATAATCATTATTTTAAAATCCGATTCGAATGTTTTAAGGTTCAGCTTCTTTATTATTTCTGAAGCTTCGGAAGCAAATATCATCCCCTGGGCATTCCCAACCTCTATTGAATCGAGCCAGTTGTTAATAGTAAAATAGGGAGACTTCTTTACGAAGTCTCTCCATTCCTCAATATAATTGTCACTTACCGGATCTGTGTCTTTCTTTCCTTTTATAACAGGAAATACAAAATGCAGATCGGGATGGATCATTTTCTCATATTTGACGCACGACTTGCAAGTGCCGCATGAGTCATGTTCCGTCCGGTTCTCACAACTGATAAGCTTGGCATAGGCCAGAGCCAGAGCCATACTTCCACATCCTTCAGGACCGGTAAACAGCTGGGCATGGCTTACTCTCTCTTCCTTAACGGACCGGAGTAACTTACCAATAATCTCTTTCTGACCCGGTATCTGCGAGAAATTCATCTTCCAATTATTCTTTCAGGAAATAAAATATTTACTACAAACTGATTCTTCAGATTATTATAATGCTGCAAGAGCTGCATCATAGTCAGGTTCTTCAACTATCTCAGGTACAAGCTGTGTATAAATTACGATTCCTTTTTCATCAACGGCGACAATGCTGCGTGCATAGAGTCCGGCAAGGAGTCCGTCAACGATGTCGATGCCATATGATTTTCCAAAAGCTGTATCGCGAAACCCCGAGATAGAAACAACATTTGTAATCCCTTCTGTGGTGCAAAAACGGCTGTGAGCAAAAGGAAGGTCCTTGGATATAGCCAGAACCACCGTATTTGTCTTTCCTGCTGCAAGTTGGTTGAATTTGCGGACCGAGGTAGCACATACTGATGTGTCAAGGCTCGGGAATATGTTCAGAATTAGTTTTTTCCCCTTAAGCTCTGATAGAGACAGGTTTCCAAGGTCAGACTTAACAAGTTTGAAATCAGGGGCTTTGCTCCCTTTTGACGGAAGGTGTCCCGATGTATTTATCGGATTTCCTTTTAGTGTAATTTTTGCCATAACTTTTTTTTCAAAATTAATCAATCTTTTTCATTCATGGGTAGTTTATTTATTGTGTACCTACGGCACACGATTCCTGCTATCATGAATCATTTCTACCAATATTTTGTACCTGATGGTACAAAATTTTAAAATAAACAATTGTCATCCGATTTTTGTTCCAATGTGTTTTTTAATAAATTATCCAGGAGGGATATAATCTGGATAGAATTAAAGTTGCAGAAAATCTAAACCCCGGAGCGGGTTCAATAAGTTTATAACGGAACGATTCAATATTTCCCAAAAATCAGTAGGTTTGTAAAAGAAAAAATCTTCAGTTAAATAAAAATATATGATCTATAAAAATGATTCAGGACTTTAACTTCAAGGGAAAGAAAGCAATAGTCAGGGTCGATTTCAATGTACCCCTCGACAAAAAAACTTTTACAGTAACAGACGATACCCGTATAAGGGGAGCATTACTGACAATTAATAAGATTCTTAACGATGGCGGTTGCCTGATACTTATGTCTCACCTCGGAAGACCTGAGGGCCAGATGGAAAAATATTCGCTTAAGCCTGTTCTTCCCGTACTGGAAAAACTTCTTGGTAAAAAAGTGCTTTTTGCAGACGATTGTCTTGGGGAATCTGCCGTTAAAATGTCAGCAGCACTGAAGACTGGCGAAATTTTACTTCTCGAGAATGTCCGTTTTTATCCTGAAGAGGAGGGGAAACCCATCCTGCCTGAGACAGCAACAGATGAGGAGAAGAAAGTTGCAAAAGCTGAAATGAAGATCAAACAGAAAGAAATGGCGAAAAAACTGTCAGGGTACGCTGAAATATATGTCAATGATGCATTTGGTACTGCGCACCGTGCTCACGCTACTACTGCTGTGATGGCTGATTATTTCCCGAAAGACAAGATGATGTTCGGGTATCTGATTAACAGTGAGCTTGCAGCAATGGATAAGGTGTTAAATAATTCACAGTGTCCGTTTACCGCCATTATGGGTGGAGCAAAGGTATCTGATAAGATTATGCTGATTGAAAACCTGCTGAACAGGGTTGATAATCTGATTATCGGAGGCGGTATGACCTATACTTTTATTAAAGCTATGGGCGGAAAAATCGGCAAGTCGCTTTGTGAAGATGATAAACTTGATCTTGCTCTGAAACTTATTGAAAAGGCTAAAGAAAAGAAAGTTAATCTATATCTTCCCGTTGACAGCCTTAATGCCGATAAGTTCGATAATGACGCCAACACATCTGTTACCGCTGTTGATGCAGTAGAGGATGGTTGGCTGGGTCTGGATATAGCAGAAAAATCCATAAAGCTATTTTCATCTGTTATTGAAAACTCCAAAACTATTTTATGGAACGGACCAATGGGTGTATTTGAAATGGAAAAATTTTCAAAGGGTACTACTGCCGTAGCTAAAGCAATAGCTGCCGCTACATCAAAAGGAGCATATAGCCTTATTGGTGGAGGCGACTCAGTAGCGGCGATCAATAAAAACGGACTTGCAGATAAAGTCAGCTATGTTTCAACTGGTGGCGGCGCAATGCTCGAATATATGGAAGGGAAGAAGCTGCCGGGGATAACTGCTATTCGCGGAGAATAATAAAGATGCATTAAAGGCGTTCGACGCAATATGGGCTGTACCAGAGTGCAGCCTTTTTTGTGTTATCTTTGTACTAATAATGAAAAGGTCATTTTTTATACTGATAATAATTCTGTCAATTCTTTCAGGTTGCCGGAAAGACGATACTCCACGCACTTCAGGTATTGATACTATTGATAACACTCTTTACGGTACAGGACCATACTATGCCAATGGTTTTTTATTCTCCCAGGCAAAGAAGGTCTCAACTCTTGATAATATGGGTTATGACATTTTAATTTATGTCAACAATGATAATCCTGTCTGGGTAAGAAGGTTGACATTACAGGCAGATAATTTCAAACCCTCTTTCTACAAGATTGGAGATTACCCTGATGCTGCATCTGCGGTTTTCGCATTTAATAACCTGAAATCGGTGGGAACTTATCAATGGGAAGATATGGCCGACCCGATAAATGCCAACCAGGTATGGGTTTACAGGACAGGCAGCGAGAACTATGCAAAAATCAGGATTATCAACATCAAAAATGAGATTAGGAATGATCTCCCCTACGGAGAATGTACCTTCGAGTGGTTCTATCAGCCGGACGGGTCATTAATTTTCCCGGGCAAATGAGAACCGATTTGCGGAATAGGATTTTTAATATTAAGGATCAGACAGACTTTCTGAAAATTGCCCTGGAAATATTTGATTATCAATATAATAAAAATACTGTATATCAGAATTTTATTACCAGTCTCGGGAAGAATCATGATGCAATTAAAACTCCTGACGATATACCATTCCTTCCGGTGGAGTTTTTCAGAAATCAAAAAATTGTTACCGGCGACCTGCCCGTTGAAATGATATTTGAAACCAGCGGAACTACCGGAGTTGCTCCGGGGAAGCATTTCGTTAATGATTTAAGCTTATATGAAGAGAGTTTTTTAAAGACTTTCAGCC
>JAUYBT010000172.1 GCA_030692905.1 Bacteroidales bacterium | reverse complement strand
ATTGCTTTAAAGTAAATACTATCCGCTGTTTACAATAGTTTATTCCCAGGACCAGTTTGTCCAACGGAATTTAATACTAATATGTTTTACTTCCGGATCGGTTTCATAACGCAGTGTATAATTTTTAGTCATTTTCCAATCCTCAATTGCTTTAATATTTTTACCCTTATATTTTTCATCATAATTCGCTAAACTTGTTAAATAAATATCTGCTGATTCTTCTGTCTCTACATAAACTGCTATCCACGGTTCACAAGCAAAAGCCTCACAAGCTGATATTATTTTTTCTCTATCATTTTTATTTTTTTGATATGAAAAAATATTAACCGTTTCCATTTCTTTGCCAGACAATCTTGTTCGAGATTTAACTGTAATTCCAATCCTTTTCTTTGAATTTTTATTGTATGCAATAATGTCTATTCCGGTATGATCAACAATAGTAACTTCGAATCCAGACCTGGATAACCAGTTACATATAAGGTTTTCACCAAAATTACCAATGATTTTTTGATGTCGTGAACTTTTTTCTATTTCCATTTTATTAACATAAAAGATTAATTTTGAAATTTGGGTTTAACGGCAGTGTATAGTGAAGTAAGTGTCTGTTGAAAAATTATTCGTTAATCCACTTTTTAAAAAATTCTATATCTTTTACTGTTCCATCGTCTTGTAATATGTCTAAAAATACACCGTCACCTTTACCAACTTGCCAAATAGCTTGAGCTGTATTATCCTTCTGTGAAATACCCTTCTCTTTTACATATTGAAAAAATCTCTTCTTCCCTGAACCAAATGTTTCTGCTACGTAAGCTACTAAATAAACATCAACACAACTTGCTCCAAAATCTGATGGACTTCCTCGCAAAATATGGTTTCTAATTATTTCTTTCCAATCTTCTTTAGGCGAATTAAGGATCTTGATTTTGACTTTATCAATTCCATAAGCGTCGTAACTTCTTTTCTCCCATGGTTTTAGCAGTGAAACATTTCCATGTAACTCTTTTAGTTTCACCAACATATTTTTCAGGTTACAAACTGTTGGTATTACATTATTATGAATACTTCTCCCTCTTAAATTGTTTGGTAGATAAATTTTAATGGGCTTAGGTTTACTATTATCCTTTTCGTTATGTTGCCATATTTTTTTATTCATCACTATTCTCACATAATGATACTCATCAATTTTCTTAGCAACGACTAAATTGTGAGGAAGTTTTTCTGCGATTCTGTACTCTTTAATAATATTTTGAATGCCTTTCAAAAAGATCACATAGTACTCGCCACTCTCTCCATTCATAATCCCACGGATCAACTCTTTGTTTAAGCGCTTTCTTATTTCAGTATCCCACATAACAAACAATTCTGGATTCAACAAACTCAAAGCCTTACTTGTTCCAGTTTGGCCAAGTAGGCTGCTAAATTGATCAAATATTTGCTTAATGACATCCCATGCATCATGATCAGAAGTTCTGATAGAGTACTTTTCGAGGAATTTTAAATGATTTTTTGTATTACGCATTAACTCGGCGACATTCTGAAAATTTAATTTTTTTGTTTTCTGGGCGGCGAAATTCCAAGTATATAGTAAAAGCAATATACCCTTTATAGTATCTTTATCTTCGTACCAACTTTCGCCGGTATTTTTTTTAGCCTGGCTTATGAGTTGAGTGGCGATTTCATAGCAAAAGGCACGAGGTTCACGGCGGAAATCTTCCGAAGGATCATAGAATTCATTGTATAATTTGTCGCTCATATTTAATGCCTAACTTAATAATGTTTTAAACACAGTCTTATTACAACTTACTCAATTAAGGTTTCTACTAAATCAGACTGCAACCAAAATTAAACTTTTATCTCGCTGAAAACAATTTTATTTTATGCTTCCCAAAGTCCCAAGTTGCATAGTGGTATTATTGGTATTTTGCTATATATAGTTAGGATATATTGCAATTAGAAACTTATATGCTATATGATTGTATTAAAGCAATTTAAGTAACATTTTTGTTTGTCTAACGTATACAATAGTACAACACAGATCGTGTCAGTTTAGTCCGGATTAGTGGCTCACTTTAGTCCGGATTAATCAGCAATAATAATTTAATAACACATAACAATGAAAATACTGAAAACTAAATTCAGAAAGAATGATCTATTCTATACTTTAATCTGTAGAAACGATAAGGTTGCTTTATATGAAACACGACAAGAGGAAGATATGACTCGCTGTCATTATGAAGTAGCTAGAATTTATATAAAACCAGCACACACAGCAATTGGTGTAGAGTTTGAAGAAGCAGAGGTATTAACAAGCAATGAGAAATTCTTTTATGATGGTAGTGGGGCTTTTATTAAAAAAGATAATGCTATGAAACATTTTAATGAATTATCAGCAACCCTTGCTAACCTACATGCAACCCGCACTAACGTTCAGGATAAACGTACACGTATGCCAAAACAACCCCTCCTACCAGGAGTTGACCTCCCTGAATAGGATAGTGCCAACCAGTAAGCGTTAATAGAAACGGGTATAGCTGTTTTAGGATACGTATAGTCAGATTTGAGGGGGGTTGAAGTATCAACTATTCAGCATTGGTTCATAGAGACTTTTAAGTGGTTAAGTGACACTATGGCATTCCCTGGAAGAGATTGTGCCTCCCAGGGTGTATGGTAAGATGATTAGAGGCATTGTAGTTATACTGTATATAATTAATATACTGTATTATACAATAATTGATGATAGTTGGGGAATTGGGATGCTCATTTGTAAATACTATGACAAACAAATTACCTCTACCAGATTGTTTATTGGCTTTAGTTTTTAAAGTATGAATTTATACTGAATAATCTTATAATAAATCCTTTAAAACTTATTACCGATTATTGATTCAATCCATCTTAAATCTTAAGTTTATCAGGATATTTATTGCACTACCTTAAAACGCCAAATTTGATAAGCACCTTGTTTGGAACCTCTATCAGATGTAAAAAATATATAATTATCAGAGGTCCAATAAGGTGCAAAATCATCACTTTTATTTACTGTGTGTTGCTTTAGATTCTCTCCATCTACTTCGATTGTATAAATGTCACTATCAAGTTTATTAGGTTTTGTTAATTGAAAAACAATATTTTTCCCATCTGGAGACCAATTTGGCCATGTAGCATATCCTAAATCTGTGTCAGTTATCTGACTTTGACTTTCTCCATCATTTGATATGATACAAATAGTCCCAGTTTCTGATGTTTTCATTTTATTAAGTTCATATTTCACAAAAACAATTTTGCTGTCATCAGGTGAAAATTTAGGATAACTACCCTGTCCAATCATCTTGAGTTCACCAGATTCTAAATTTTTAATCCAAATTTGGTTTTCAGTAATTTTCACACCCTTAACATATGTAATAGCATTACTTGTTGTCTTATACTTTACGTAATATTTAGGTGAGGTACCTTTCTCAAAAACAATCATTTTACCGTCACTTGAAAAACAAGGATTATACTCATTTTCCTCAGTACTTGTAATTTGGGTAATTGCTTTACCCTTTGAAGCGTTAATATAATAAATATCAAAATTAGTTTTTGCAAGGTACTGGAAAGCAATTAAATCTTTAGATGAGCAATAGTTTGGACAGAGATTGAAATTATTACCACTTGTTTTTTGAATCAAAGCACTTGAAAGGACGTTATCTTTCTTGTAAATGTTATATGCACCATCATCATCTTGGGCACTGAAGACTAAATTTTTTCCATTATCTCCTCCGTTCGGGAAGGCACAAATTTTTTTAGAATCGGTAATCTTAGTTAGAGCATCAAAACTTTCGCCTTGGGATACCATTTGATATGATGTCACACAGCTATTAAAACCAATTGCAATTAGAGAGATTGCGAAAACAAGAATTTTTTTCATAGGTAGTTATGTAAAATTTAATAATAAATACGAATTTACAACTTAATTAAGAGAAAACCAATTATATTTCAATAAACCATTTACCAAAGACCCAATACTATATCTATTAGGCCATATATTATTTGTTTTACAAATAGCTCCCCTGATACCTTCAATCATCTTCAGTCTGGCGCGAGCCGCTGCGAGTAGCAGACCTTTCAAACCCATGAGTGCCGATTAAAATTGGATGCCGCAGACTCGCATTAATCAATAGTGAGAGTTGCGGTTTGTGTTGCATACCTTAAGCCTATGTATTCTGCAATGCAACATAATGAGAGCATACCCGAACACCTTTTTACCTGGTTAATTATCCCTGAGGCAACGAACAGAAAACCCATGAATCTTAGGGTAGTAGTTTCTGTAGACATCGCTGTAACTGTAGTTCATGTTCCGATACCAGGCATCTGTCGTAGAGTACACCGTAGAAGACCACCAGTTACCGTTGTATCCAAAGCTGTAGAATGTACCAATTTCGGTACGGTTGGAACCCGGAAGAGCTGTAAAACCGCTTTCATTGGTTGCGCCTGTATTTGGACTTAGCCAATGGGTTGTGCCGGTTTCTTTCAGTTTACCACCGGCAACAATTTCACCGCCCAAGTAGGTTGTCAGTGTTGTCAATTCGGCATCGCTTGGTACATGCCAGCCTGAGGGGCAGAGCTTACCGGTATTAACTGTGTACCAGTTATACAGTGCCCCAAAAGTAGCTTTATAGGTAGCTGCATCATTGTTGTACCAGCAATAGCCAGGTGTGGATAATGCTACCCATGCTGCTCCATCTGTTACTAATGGGATAGCTGTGCCATCGTTATATTTGATAGTTTTCAAGTTTTCTTTCATCCATACTTGCGTGCCTATGGTTACGGTATTGTAAACATTGCCGTCAATGTCGGTTACCGTTAATGCAGGTGTTGTAAAAATTACATTAGTGCCATAAGCTGTTCCTGCACTATTAGTAGCATAAGCCCTGATATAATAGGTCGTGTTCGCAGTTAGCCCTGTAATGGAACTAATGAAGCTACCAATGCCCGAGCCATCAGCTGTATAATAGTTATAAGTTGTTGGGTTCGGAAATGTGCTCCAACACACTCCACGGGCTGTAACGGCTGCTCCACCATCAGCTGAAATATTTCCACCACTTGTTGCACTGGTTCCCGTTATTGAAGTTGCCGCAGTGGTAGTGAGTGTTGGTACGGTTGCTAATGTTGTAAAACTTACTTCATTTCCGTAAGAAGTTCCCACACTGTTTGTTGCATAAGACCTGACATAATAAATAGTCCCGGGTTGTAAACCAGTTAAGTTACTGGAAAAACTCCCGGTTCCTGTTCCATCTGTGGTTTTTGTACTTAATGCGATGGTTGGATTTGCTGATGTGCCCCAACAGACTCCTTTTGCGGTCACAGAACTGCCATTATCAGTTGTAATATTTCCTCCTGAGACTGCAGTTGTTTGTGTAATAGAGCTAATTGCTGTTGTTGTCAGAACAGGAGCTGCAACCTGGAGGGTAGTAAATGTAACTTGATTGCCATAACCCGAACCGGCAGTGTTGGTTGCATAGGCTCTTACATAGTATGTAGTTCCTGCAATCAGTCCGGTAAGTGAGCTATTAAAACTTCCGATTCCTGTTCCATCAGTGGTTTTATTATTTGTTGTTGTTGGGTCAAGAGATGTATTCCAACAGACACCTCTGGCGGTTACAGGAGCTCCTCCTTCATTGGTCACATCTCCTCCTGAAGTAGCAGTTGTATAGGAAATTGCAGTGATAGTTGTTGTTGAAATAACAGGAGGTGTAGGCTTCTCTTTAATACAGGATTGAATTAAAAAGATTGATAGGATTAATAGGATTACTCTTGAAATTCTAACTGCATTTTTCATATGGGATCATATTATGTTTAACTTATTCTGAAGATGTATTTTATCAAATTTACAATTTATTTAAACGAAATACAACTTTAAATAAAAAACCACCCACCTAAGACTTAACCCAGATGGATGGAATATTCTATAAAATTAATAGAGCAACCCTAACACCTATTTACTTGGTTATTTAATTAATAATCAGATCTTGAACATTTCTTCTCAAAGAGATAGGGATTTTCTCCTGACTTCCGCATTTTTTCTAGCTGCAAAAAAACATCACTGATAATGAGTTTATTATAATATAAAAAGTGTTTTTTTGGGTGTCCCAGGAAGGCTTTCTAGTTTTAAGGCATGTTTCAAAGTCACACTCATAAAGGGCTTAAGCCCAATGCCACTTAATCAATTTTGAAAAAATCTAATTTCCAGTAATAAGATTTTTAAATATGACTCAATTTATTTATCTTTAAGTTGTTAATCGCTGGCATTTCTAATACTATGTCATATTTAAGAATCTGGCTCCACTGTGTATGGACCACAAATAATAGGATACCTTAATTTAAGTGATGAGATAAGAAATGAAGTCATTCTACATATCCGTAATAATGCAAAACTAAAAAGCATTTACATCGATCACATTAATGGTTATCATGAACATCTTCACGCTCTGATATCTTTCGATAATTGCAGAGTACAACCTTCAAAAGATGAGGGACTAAAGTCCCAAGAAAAGTAATATCTCTAACCGTCGGTTAAAACCGACGGTAATGGATAATAAATAATTTTGGGTGTCCCAGTGCGGAAGTCAGGATAAAAAAGTTGATAATAGAATGTTTTGGCTGGCACATGGCTGGCACAATTTCAACATTTTGATGCGTTGGATTACTTTTTAATGAAGGATTAATAATTATATATGCCTGTATTACAAACTTATACAAAGTAATACAAAGTAATTGAAAGCAGATGTTTTAGACCTGGTGGGTCAACAAAAAAGCAGCCAACCAGCTGCTTTTTAAATTAAATCCAATATTTTCGGAATGAAAATCAATGCTCCGACAACAACCGAGATAATTGCTGAAATCAACGCTGCTGCAGCAGCATAATCTTTTACATTTCTGATCTTTTCATTCCATTCAGGATTAACAAAATCTGCTAATGTTTCCAGGGAGGAGTTCAATAGTTCTGTAAGAAAAACAATGCCAATCACAATTATCAGCAAGGACCATTCGTAAGGATTGATCTTAAGTATTATTCCCATGGCAATTGCAATAATTGCCGCCAGAAAATGAATTCTTGAATTATGCTGATTTTGCACCACCAAACATAAACCATGGAAAGCAAATTTAAAACTTCCAAACCTGGTTTTCAACGAAAATTTATCTGAGTTCATGTAATGTATAAGATGAAATTTTGCTTTTCAACGATGAACAATTTTACCTCTG
>JAUYBT010000145.1 GCA_030692905.1 Bacteroidales bacterium | reverse complement strand
GCATACAATTACCTTGAAATCCGTTTTGGGGCCTGGGCAAGAATTTATGCTTCGACGTGCTATATATTAACCCAACTTATGCGTACCGGTGCGATCCTTTTATTGCTTGCATTACCTCTAAATGCCTTATTTGGATGGAATATAAAAACGGTAATTATTGTCACTGGTATAGCTGTAACTGTTTATTCGATGCTTGGTGGTATCCAGGCTGTTATCTGGACAGATGCTATCCAGGGTATTATCCTGATTGTAGGTGCAGTTGTTTGTGCTATCATATTGACATTTTCAATGCCTGAAGGACCAGGACAGGTTTTCGAGATTGCTGCTGCAAATAATAAATTTAGTCTGGGAAGTTTTGGAACCAGCCTGAAAGATTCAACTTTTTGGGTAGTCCTGATTTATGGTTTGTTTATTAATCTCCAGAATTACGGCATCGATCAAAACTATGTACAACGCTATATGACAACCAGTTCTGAAAAGGAGGCTAAGTCTTCAGCTTTGTTTGGTTCTTTGTTGTATGTCCCCGTATCGATTGTGTTCTTTTATATCGGAACAGCACTCTTTGCATATTATACTGCACAACCCGATTTATTACCTGCTGAGCTTAAAGTTCCCGGTGCCGGAGATAAAGTTTTTCCGCATTTCATTGTGAATGGTCTTCCGGCAGGGGTAACCGGCCTGTTAATCGCGTCTATATTTGCAGCTGGTATGAGCACGGTAGCTACCAGTATAAACAGCACAGCCACAATTATTTTATCTGACTATTATAAACGCTATTTCAACAAAGAAGCTGATGAAAAATCGTCAATGAAGATTCTTTATAGTTCTTCATTGATTTTTGGTATTTTGGGCATAATTATCGCCTTGGCCCTAGTTGGTGTTGAGAGTGTGTTGGATGCATGGTGGGGCTTGGCTTCAATTTTTAGCGGTGGTATGCTCGGATTATTTCTTTTAGGATATCTTTCAAAGAAAGTACGTAATATCGATGCTGTTATAGGAGTAATTATAGGAGCATTGATTATTATCTGGATGAGTTTGTCACCTATCTATTTTACAGAAGGAAATTTGCTGGCTTTCAGAAGTCCATTTCACAGCAATCTGACAATAGTTTTTGGGACACTTGCAATTTCCCTTATTGGATTTGTATTGATGAAATTATTTTCAACCAACAAAAAATAATAAGTCAGATTATGAGAATGATCCAACTATTTTCAGTTTTGTTTCTGTTAACCGCATTTAATGGTATGGCACAAACAAGAAATGCTAAAAAAGCGATTGTAAGTGAAGAATTCATTTTTCCTTACCAAAATGAGCATGTACATGGAAGCAGTATTGTCATGCTACCAAATGGCGATTTTTTGGCAGTCTGGTTCCAGGGTAGTGGAGAACGCACTGCAGATGATGTCCGGATTATGGGGGCAAGGTTGAAAAAAGGATTAAATACATGGAATGTCCCATTTTTAATGGCAGATACCAAAGGAATTCCCGATTGCAATCCCGTACTTTTTCTAAACCGTAAAGGAAGGTTATTTCTTTTTTGGGTGGCTGTCCTTGCCAATAAATGGGAAGATGCCATTCTGAGGTACCGTACAACCACAAACTATAATGGAAATGAGGCTCCCATTTGGGAATGGCAGGATAATATCTTTCTTAAACCCGATGATAGCTTTTCGAAAGAGGTTGAAAAGAGATTTAAAGAAATGCCTGAAAGTCAGGCCGGATGGGCAGGATATGCTCCTCTATATGATAACATGATCAGAGAAGCAAGTAAAGATTTGCTGAAGAGGAGCCTTGGATGGATGACACGTATCCATCCTATTACACTGGAAAGCGGAAGGATTCTTTTGCCGCTTTATTCAGATGGCCTTAACTTTTCGATAATAGCCATTTCAGACGATGATGGAACAACATGGAGGCCGAGCCTCCCGATTGTTGGTCGGGGCCCTATCCAACCTGCCCTTGCTATCAGGAAGGATGGAAGCATTGTTGCCTATATGCGCGACAGTGGCGATGCACCAAACAGGGTGCAAACCAGTACCTCATCGGACAACGGGGAATCATGGAGTCTCTCCCAAAAAACTGACATTCCAAATGAAGCCAGTGTTGAAATCTGTGTAATGAAGGACGGGGAATGGGCATTTTTAGGGAACGACATCACTGATGGACGCTATCAGTTATCACTGTATATGTCAGATGACGAAGGTTCAACCTGGAAATGGAAAGAATTAGTTGAATATGACGCTGATAAAAAAGGAAATTTCTCATATCCATGTTTGATACAGACCAGTGATGGCCTTCTTAATATTTCTTATTCATATTCATTGGGAGAAGGGAAAAAAACGATTAAACATGTGGTGATAGACCCAAAAAAAATAAAATAGAAGTAATGGTAGGAAAAGAATTTAGAGACGCACTGCGCTCAGGTAAAAGTGTATATGGTACACTTATAACATCCACATCACCCAGGATGTTTGATTTAACTCTCAGCCTGGGCCTCGACTATGTCTTCTTTTGTAATGAGCATATCTCTTACAATCCCGATACTTTGGGTTGGATGTGCAGGGCATATAAAGCTGCGGGAATTAATCCAGTTGTCCGTATTCTGGAGCCCAATCCATTTCTGGCAACTCAGGCTTTAGATGCTGGTGCAGGTGCCATACTGGTACCTTACGTTGAAAAGATGGAGGATGTTTACGACCTTGTTGGGGCAGTAAAGTATCGCCCATTGAAAGGGGAAAAGCTTAAAAGAATTCTTTACGGCGAAGAAAAACCCTCGGCAGAGCTCGAAGCTTATTTGAAGAACCAAAATAAAAACTATACCCTGCTTCTTAACATCGAAAGCCCAACAGGAGTGAACAACATGGAACAATTTTTTTCTGTTCAATCTGTTGACGGACCAGGTGTTGATGGCATAGTTATAGGCCCTCATGATCTATCCGCCTCTTATGAGATGCCTGAAAAATACCGAAGCAAAGAGTTCCTCGGTTTGAGCTGTGAAATTATCAAAAAAGCCAGGGCTTGTGGTGTTGCCGCAGGTGGCCACAATGGTTCCAGAGGCAGTCTCGACATACAAATGGAGTGGGCAAAATCAGGTGCAAATATTATTATGTACAGCTCCGACATGTTCCTTTTTGCGGATAAATTACAGGATGAGATGAATTGTATCCGTGAGGTGAAGGGAGAAAAAGTAAACACCGAACGAGCAGGAGATAATGTTTAATAGAAATGTAGTTCTACTAAATAAAATTTTAACATTCAAATAGTTATGCTTATTTCTTGCGGAATATCGGACATGCTCATAAACCCCTAAGCGATCACTTATGAGTTTAGCCTCCTTTGGAAACATGAATATTAGGTGCATTTTGTAAAATTACTGCATTTTCTTTTTGCGATACAATGCTGCAAAATCTTTATTTTTACTGACCGAGGTCAGGAGTCCTGAAGTTAATGGGATGGTGATTTATTTTATTACCGCCGGGCTAAAATTCAATGTATAATGGATAAAATACCACAGGTTTTTTTTATTTATTTACAGTATCTTACGTAGTTGTTAAGTTATAACATTAGAAATAACCTGGCTGGTTGAAAAAAATGCAGCTAAGGATTATTTTTTGTTTATCTGATTCTGCCTGATTCCAGAGGATTGAAAGAGGCTTTTTGCATCTGTTGAAGCATTAATTTAAAAATTTAAGAACAAAAGTGATGCTTACTGGAATTGAGAAATTTTTAAACCTTAAATAAAAAAATTAATAAACTTGTAATTTATAATTTGTAAATAACTAAGTTACTAACCAACTCCCTTTAACTATGAAAAAACAATTACTCTTTTTGTGCTTTGTATTTGCTGTTGGAATGACTCTGTTCCAATCGTGTAAGAAGGAGGAGTCAACTGATCCGCCCAAAGCGGGTATTTTCTACAGCGTTGCCGTTAAACAGGTGGCATTTACTGCTTTAACAAAACGTGCAGAAACCTGGAACTGGGATTTCGGAGATGGAGAATCCAGCACTGAGATGAACCCTGTTCATGTTTATACAGATGGAGGGTATTACAAAGTCACTCTGACTGCAACTGATGCCAGTGGTCGAACTGCTGTTTCAGAAGCTAACCTTGCAGTTGATCTTACTCCTTATGTATTACTAACCGGGGGACCCACCGCTGCCAATGGAAAAACATGGAAACTAAGTAGTGCACATTCATCCAAAGATGCATTTGCAAATGCTGATAATAATTTTTCCGTTGTAGCAGCGGTTGGTACGGGTGTACTTGGGGATCTCGGCATTGGCCTCGGGTGGGTTTATGATGATCAATATACTTTTAAATTCGATGGGTCTTACACGCATTCTCCACAACATGGCGGGTCTTTTGCCGGTCTTGTTAATACAATGATAAAGGGTAAAACGATCCTTAAAGCTACTGCGGCAAGCCGGCCTTATGGCTTGTGCTATACCGCCTATACTCCCGAAACCGGAGCAACTTTTGAATACGTTGAAAGTGAAAATTTCGCAGTTCGTTCGGTTTATGGCCCGGAAGGGGTTTTAACCTATAATGGCGTCAGCACGCTCGATTTTTCCGGAACCGAGTTTATTGGTTTTTTGGATAATCAAAGAAAGGTTATTGTTCAGGAAGTAACAGATAACACTATGAGGCTGGTTATGTTTATGGCTGCCGCACCCAGATATTTCCCTTTAAACACGCACGCTCTAATTCTTACTTTTGAAGTAGTTAGATAAAAACCATTTTATTAACAACACTTACACAATAAGAAATTATGAAAAACAAATATTTAGTGATGATATACAGTAAGCATATATTAACTACAATGGCATTTATTACTTTGCTGCTGGGGACTGCATGGGCAAGTTCCGGATCCCCGGGGCCAAAAGAATTGCCAGCCAATTCAGAAGCTCAGCAGGGTATTGTTGTTACCGGTAAGGTAACTTCAAAGGCTGATAATACCGGTTTACCAGGTGTGACTATCCAGATTAAAGGAACTCAGACAGGAACATTCACAAATTCTGATGGAGCATATAGTATTGAAGTGCCTGAAAGCAATGCGGTATTGATTTTTTCTTTTGTCGGATTTGAAACTGTAGAAGTTCCTGTTAATGGCCGCAAACTTGTCAATGTTGAGATGTTCGAAGATATAAAAGCCCTTGATGAGGTAGTGGTTACGGCATTAGGTATTACCAGAAAGCAAAAATCACTGGGATATTCTGTAGGGAAAGTTAGTGGTGATGCATTGGTCAGGGTGGTTCAGGAAAATGCAATTAACTCGCTTGCCGGTAAGGTTTCGGGTGTCCAGATTAACTCAACGGGTGGAACAGGTTCGTCGGTCAGCATGGTAATCAGGGGTGCAAATTCCTTAAGTAACGATAATCAGCCGCTGTTTGTGGTAGATGGAGTCCCGATTGTTAATACACTGAACAATGTATCCGGATTCGGAAGTGATAACCGTGTCGATTATGGCAATGCAATTTCTGACCTTAATTCAGACGATATTGAAAGCGTATCTATTTTAAAGGGTCCAAGTGCAGCAGCATTATATGGTTCACGGGCAGGGAATGGTGTAGTGCTGATAACTACCAAATCCGGTAAGAAATACAAAGAGGTTAAAGTAACCGTAAGTTCTAATACCGTATTCGACAAGCCCTATAAATATTTTGCTGTCCAGAAAAAATTTGCATCCGGCTATTTTTCATTTACTCCCGAAGATTTACCTCCCGGATATATTATGAGAGTTAATCCTGCTGAAGCAGCCGGAGCAGGTATTCAACTGGATAAAGAATACTTTGCAGTACAATGGAACAGTCCGCGGGATGCAAATGGCGTTCAAATCCCGACCGAGTTGGTATCCCATCCGGATAACGTAGCTAATTTTGTTCAGACAGGTATAACAACCACAAATAGTGTCTCAGTTTCGAACAATACAGAAATGATGAATTACAGAATTGGAGTAACGAACATGAGCAACAAAGGGATTATTCCTAATTCCGATTTATTCAGAAATAACCTGACAGCAGCTACTTCCATTAAGGTACGTGATAACTTTACTGTTAGTTCCAATGTTAATATCAACAGGTCATGGGCAAATAACCGTCCGTCAAGTAACAGAGGTACCAATCCCCTGCAATGGGCATATGCTGTTCCACAAAATACCGATATCCTTGATCTGAAAAAATATTGGGAACCTGGAAAGGAAGGCGTTGAGCAAAGGACGCCTTATAATGGGACATATAACAACCCTTACTTCTTAGCATACGAAGTTAACAACAGTTATGACAGGGACAGGATTTTCGGCAACTTAAAAGCTGACTGGCAATTGACCAAAGAATTTAGTCTGATGGGGCGATATTCACTGGACAGATTTATAGAAAAGCGTGAATCAAAAATCGCACCGGGCTACACCAAGGAGCCTAATAATGGAGCTTATGGGATTCAGGATGTGATGAGCTACGAACGAAATGTCGATTTTCTTGGTACATACGCTAAACAACTAAACAGTTTCAATTTGTCTTTTTCTGTAGGAGGGAATTCCTTATACAAGAAGGGCTCTTCGATCAGCAATTCATCAATGTCGGGGGCAGGACTCATTGTACCAAACGTATATACTGTAAGTAACATTAAATCAGGGTCTTTAAGTTATGGAAGCGGTTGGTCACAAAAGGCCATTTACAGTGTTTATGGCCTGGCAAACCTGGGATGGAAAGATATGATTTTTCTGGATCTGACGGCACGAAATGACTGGTCGAGTACCTTGCCAAAAGAAAATCAGTCCTATTTTTATCCTTCTGCATCACTGAGTCTTCTTGTAGATCAAATGATTGATTTAGGTGATAATGTGGGCTTAATGAAAATCAGGGGTGGCTGGGCAAAGGCCGGTAACGACACTGACCCCTATCAGCTATACAACACCTATGGAAATGCAGGCCAGTGGGGCGATGCTACCCGGTTGGCCAAATCAGGACAGATATTAACTCCTAATTTAAAACCTGAAGAGGCTACTTCAA
This sequence comes from Bacteroidales bacterium, assembly GCA_030692905.1. GTDB lineage: Bacteria > Bacteroidota > Bacteroidia > Bacteroidales > VadinHA17 > LD21. The sequence continues at coordinate 2,898 of JAUYBT010000145.1, read as the reverse complement.
AAGAGATTGGTATCGATTTGGGGTTGTTTAAAAACAGATTGAGGTTTGAGGGGACATATTATGAGGTCGAAAATCGTAACCAGATTTTAAGAAATATTCCGGTTGCAAGCTCTACAGGATCTGACGCAGTAAACATCAATGCAGGGTTAATAGAGAGTAAAGGTTGGGAATTTATGCTGGGATTCACTCCGGTTAAGACTAATAACTGGAACTGGGATATCAGTGTAAACTTTTCACGTAACAGAACAAAGCTTCTGGAAATTTCTGAAGGAATTGATGTAATTAAGTTCTGGGAAGATGCAAAAGGTGGTGCATGGTCGTATGTTGGTGATGAGATAGGTGATATTTACGATGCTGAAATACTTACAGTTACAGACGAAAACTCTCCATATTTTGGCTATCCCATCATTAATGCATCCGAAATGGAATGGCAGGATATCCAAATTCAGGATACAAAAAATAAAATTGGTAATTATAATCCCAGGTTTATCATGGGATTACAAACCTCACTATCCTACAAGGCTTTTTCACTGAATATGACTTTTGACTGGAGAAACGGCGGTCAGTTTATCTCCCAAACCCAGCGATATATGGCAGAAGACGGAAATTCTCAGATTTGGTTGGATAATCTGATCAATCCGGGTGGACGAACCGGGAAAGAGCTTCGCGACTGGCTGGTGGCAAATGAGGATATATACATCAAAAACGGATTTCATGTTGTTGGCGGGCCTACTGCTGAATATGGAGGATTTCGTGAAAACTACAGTGGTGTCTATGTAAATGACGGGACATTCGTTCCGAGTGTTGTGGCTGTTGACGATGGTGAAGGAGGAGTGACATATATTGAAAATCTTGGAGAGAATAATACAATACCTTATATGCCATATATAGGGAGTTATGCATGGGGATTCGCAAAACCTTCCATGTTTGACGCAGATTTTATTAAACTAAGGGAGATTTCTCTGAGTTACCAGGTTCCCCGTAACATTATAAACCGTTTGGGCGCTATACAGGATATATCCGTTTCAGTTTATAGCCGTAATATTATGCTATGGACAAAAGCAAAAGCCGGATTGGATCCAGAACGGGCGTTTCAGGCAGAATCTTCCACTGATGGTAAAAGAGGTACTCAGTTTAAACAAGGAATTGAAAGATATAATCTGGAACCCTGGGTGATCCCGATTGGTATTAAATTTGACGTGACTTTTTAGAAATTATTAAAATCGTAACTAATCAGCCCATCGAAGGTACAGAAATAATTTGAGTGAAGGCATTAAGGATATTCTGCCTGTTTTTAAGAGTTGTATCTAATACTGAACGCAGAATAGCGAACTGCGAAGCACCTTTGAACGATTTGAAGTAACCTGAGATTTTGTGTTTAACTTTAATGTTACGTATAGCTCTTTCAGAACCATTATTATCGGGCGGGACTTCAGGATTGAACAGGAAAGTGAATATATAATTTTTATACTTGACCATCCGTCGATGAAAAGAGGCCAGTTCTTTATGATCCGTACTAATTGGTTTTTCGATTAATTCCAACAAACACCGGACGAGTTCAGTTCTTTCAGGAATTGGAGATAGATAGTCTGATGGTGTAAGTTTCTGTTTTAAATGGATTGCATCACGAAGAAGTTCTTTGAATAGTTTAGGCCATGTGCTGTCATAACATTCATCCAGGTGAGTTAGCTCCCGGAGTAAATGTGCAATACAAATTTGATGTGTTAAGACAATGGGTTCAAAGTGGCTTTTCCAGCAATCGTGCACCAAAACAGCTTTAGGGAAGCCGTTTTCAAAGTGTTGATTGATGGTCTGTGTACCGCGGTTCATGGATGCAGTGATAAAAGTAAGCTTTTCATTTTGCCAGGTCCAGAACCACCCTTTTTCTTTGCCAATGCGTGTTCCGGTTTCATCAGAACCAACCACTGAGGCTTGCGTTATGCGCTCATGTATGAGTTCATATGCCGGTTCAGCTTTAGCAGTAGCGCGCGCTAAAACCTGATGGATACCACCTTCACTGATGGGTAAAGAAAACACATCGTTGAACATCTCTTGCATTCTTGCAAAAGGCAAGAACTGACGAGCGTAGAAATATGCGGATAGGCTCTCAACGGATTTTCCATAGCTGATTCCCGGTGTGATTTCCTGTGGGAAAGAGCCGGAAATAGTATGTCCACAGGTGCAGGTACGTGCAAAAACCTGATGTTCAATATATATGGGTTTGATGGGTGGTATTTCAACAACCTGACGCCTCTCAACCATCTCAGCGGGCAAGTGGCTTACGTCCAGCCCACAGTGTTTACAAAACAAAGGATTATGAACTACTATCTCATCGGGAACTGAGACCATTTCCAGAGTTTTACCTTCATGGCCGGGTTGGCCACCGGGCTTTTTACCACTTACTTCACGCAGGCTCTTGCTCTTAAATGGGCGGTTCTCATCCTTTGATGGCGGAATGGAACTATTACGGCTGTTTTTGGGATTCTCGTATCTGGCAAGTCGCTCCATCAATTCGAAAATAATAGCCTTAAGCATCTTGACCTCTTGTTCAAGTTCTGCTATTCGGTTATCTTTGTCGATAGAGTTTATTGACATGCTTGCAAAGAAAGACAATGAAAGCACTTGATCCTAAGAAAACCAAGCCTTTTTACAAACACCAACATAAGAAAGATGTTGATAACCAAGTAGTTCTCAAAAACGCAATCTAACAAACTCACCAGAATTGTTAATAACCATGCTTTTTAAAGAAAACTACTTTTGATAGGTTGATTAGTTACATATTTTTAAATTTTAAAAAGAATCGTGTTTTGGTATTATTTGGAAGTGCATCCTGAAATAAAATCTATTGCAATACACTTTATTTTACTAGTATTCTTTCCATTAGATAGTAGAAAAGCA
>JAUYBT010000129.1 GCA_030692905.1 Bacteroidales bacterium | reverse complement strand
TCGAGACCATTTTCTTTCAGGAAGTCAAGAACCTCTCCAACACTCTTATCAACAGCTGCTATGCATGCCAGGTAATCCTGCATATAGCGCTGGTATTTAAAGCGGACAAGATCGTCTCCCGACAGATTGGCTTCATAGAAGTGTCTGATTATAGGGTCATAAACATTATCCCATGCTTTTAACTGTTCAGGGCTCATGCGGTTAAGGCCTGTTGTTTTCATCTTTGACTTATCCTTGTACATATTAAGATGCTCTTCAATCTGCATGGTTTTTGCAATAGTCATGTCCTGTGTTTTCTCGGCAGTACCACGATTGGAATAGTCATCAAAAAGTGTTGAAGGCTCTGGAAAGGTAACATCTTTATAAAGAGTTAATTCATGTGGTCCAGGCTGCCACTTACCGTGCGGGGCTTTATGATGCATCATGAGCATGAATGGTTTTCCAGAGTTTTTTACCTCGTTTAACCACTCTAAACATTTCTTGGTAATAATTTCAGTTACATACCCTTTCTCGACATGTTTACCATCTTTGGTGATGAAATCGGGGTTGTAATAGTTCCCTTGTCCGGGAAGGATATCCCAATGATCAAACCCCGTTGGATCGGACCCGAGATGCCATTTGCCAATCATTGCAGTATTATAACCTGCAGCTTGTAAGAGTTTTGGGAAAGTTTGCTGCGAGCCATCAAATGGAGCCTGACCTTCATTTCTTGTAAAACCGTTAAGGTGGCTGTATTTACCGGTTAAAATCACTGCCCGGCTTGGTCCTGAAATAGAATTAGTAACCAGACAACGGTTGAATCGTATTCCGTTATTAGCTATCCTGTCGATATTTGGTGTGGGTGCATAATCCTTGAGAGGTCCACCATAAGCGCTGATGGCCTGATAAGCATGGTCATCGCTCATAATATAGACGATATTGGGACGCAACTTTTGAACAGGGACTGATTTAACCTGGTTCTGTCCTTGAAGCGGCCCACTGATTCCCATTCCAATAAGAGCGGATAAACCACTGTAAATAAGTGTGTTGGATGTAGTGTTAATCATGATATTAAAAGTTATTAATTAGTTTTGTTTTTTTACTGAACCGGGTTTTCGGGAGTTTACCCCGGGCATAGAATAATTCTCATCTCCCAGATCCTGTCTCATTTCATCTGCAAGTTTTTTAAGGTCATCAACTACGGCAGGGTAAAGTTCCTTTACATCGTAGCGGTCACCCGGATCGCGCCGAAGGTCGTACAAAGCATAGTCAGTCTTAGCGTTGGTCTTTTGTCCCGGAAAGTCACCGGTGTATTGTCCCGGCCAGCCATCGTTGCCGGGAATTTCAACTTCGTATGAATGAAAAGTATGAGGGAGCGCTAATTTCCATTGGCCTTTCCGAACATTTTCCAGGCTGTTTATCCGATAAAAATAGTAAAATACATCACGTGGGTTGGCATCAAAATTCCCCTCAAGTAATGAAAGTATATTTACTCCGTCAATTTTCTTTTTAGGTAAAGATGAGGTGGTAATAGCACAAAATGTCGGCAGTAGATCAATAGTGGAGGCAATATTATTGCATATTAAACCTGAAGGAATTCTGGCCGACCACGACATAATGCAGGGTACTCTCTGCCCTCCTTCCCAACTGCAGAATTTCCCCTCATGAAGCCCTCCGGCAGAGCCGGCATGATTTCCGAAACTTAACCATGGTCCATTATCGCTTGTGAATATTACCAGGGTATTTTCGGTAAGCCCGTTTTTTTGGAGTGTTTTCATTATTTCGCCTACCGACCAGTCAATTTCCATTACAACATCGCCAAAAAGTCCCTGTTTACTTTTTCCCTTGAATTTATCGGAAACAGCCAGTGGAACATGAGTCATGGAATGAGCCAGATATAAAAAGAATGGGTTCTTTTTGTTCCGGTTAATAAAATCAACTGCATACTCAGTATATAAGGTTGTGAGTTGCGCCTGATCTTCAAGTGTTTCTATCACTCTTATTTTTTCATTGCCCTTGATCAGGGGCAGAGGTGGATACCTTAATTTCCCAGGACTTTTTTCTTTTGTTGCAGGTTTACCGTCATAATCTACCGGCCACATATCATTGGAATACGGAAGTCCAAAATATTCCTGAAAACCATTTTGCAAAGGCAAAAATTGATAATGATGGCCAAGGTGCCATTTACCGACGATTGCATTCCTGTAACCCATGGGTGAAAGCAACTCAGGGATTAATTCCTCATCTGCATGAATGCCGATACTATCATAAGGCATCAAGGCGCCGGTAATGCCTACCCGGTTTGAATAGCATCCTGTTAAAAGCCCGGCACGTGAAGCACTGCTCACAGCCTGGGCTACATAGAAATTCGTGAATCGCATTCCCGTAGATGCCAGTCTATCGATGTTTGGTGTGCAGTATTGTGTAGCCCCGAAGCAACCCACATCACCATATCCCATATCGTCAATGAAGATCAAGACAATATTTGGGAGCCTGGTTTTTGCAATTTCCGGTTTTTGGGAAGCAGCCTGGAATGAAATCATGGAAGCTACTCCTAGTCCGATTGCAGATTTTATTTTAATCATGGTTTGTTAATTTTACATTTATTTTTGGTTACAGAGAGAGTTTATCTCTGTGTAATTATTGAATTGTCCATTTGTTCAAAACCTTGTTCTTCCGTCGTTCTTAATCTTTTGAAGAAGTTCTGTTAACTCTTTCACAATACCCGGGTTTTGCGGGGCAACATTACTCTTTTCACCCAGGTCAGTCTTTAGGTTATAGAGTTGTGGCAGAGGATCATTGCCTGTTTCAGTATTAGTATTAACATTCAGTTTAACTCCTGGTCCGGGTTCTATAAATTTCCAATCTACTTTAATTATTGATAGTCTGCCATTTGATGCATGTTCTACGACCCAATCCCGTCCGGTTTTTGATTCACCAAGAAGAGCAGAAAGCTGATTAAAGCTGTCAGGAGCATCATCCGCATACAGTTTTTGTCCTGTCATAGTAGCAAAAGAAGAAAGAAAATCAATCTGGGAAACAAGTGCGTCAGAGGTACCAGGTTTGATTGTTTTTGGCCAGCGAACAATAAAGGCGACTCTGGTACCTCCATCAAAAACACTGTATTTACCGCCTCTCAGTGGTCCGGCAGGTGTATGTCCGTTCAGTAACTCAACTGCCTGATCTTTGTAGCCGTCATCAACCACAGAGCCATTATCGCTTGTGAGAATCACAATTGTATTTTCCGAAAGCTTCAGATTATCAAGTGTTTTCATAATCTCTCCGACAGTCCAGTCGAATTCGAGAATGGCATCACCTCTTGGTCCCATGCCGCTCTTCCCAACAAACCGATGGTTTGGCACCCGTGGAACGTGGATATCATGTGTTGAAAAATAGAGAAAAAATGGTTTATCCTTATTATTCTCAATAAATTTCGCAGCCTTTCCTGTAATGACATCAGCAATATCTTCATCGACCCACAGAGCAGATTTTCCTCCACTCATATAACCAATCCTGCTGATTCCATTTACGATTGTCATATCATGGCCATGACTCGGGTGCATTTTGAGCAATTCGGGGTGATCTTTCCCTGTCGGTTCGACAAGAATAGGTTCGTTGAAACTCACTTTAATGGGATCGTTTGGATCGAGACCCACAACTCTCCGGTTCTCAACAAAAACGCATGGCACACGGTCGCCTGTTGCGGGTATTATGAAATTATAATCGAATCCTAAATCCATAGGTCCTGATGTTATTTCTCCATTCCAGTCAGCCCCGCCTTCAGAACCGAGTCCAAGATGCCATTTGCCAACGACAGCGGTTTTATAACCGGCATTTTGCATGACTGATGCCAAAGTTGTACGTCCGGGCTTGATAATAGCAATTGCATCTCCTGTTGCCACACCGGTACCCCTTTTCCTCCAGGCATACTCTCCAGTCAGCAATGAATAACGTGAGGGTGTACTGGTTGCCGAGGTACAGTGTGCATTGGTAAATCGAAGACCCTGTTTCGCCAGCCTGTCGATATTTGGAGTACTGATTTTCGTTGCTCCGTAGCAACTTACATCGCCGTAGCCCAGATCGTCGGCATAAATGATGACAATATTAGGTTTTTCAGGTGCTTGAGCGCCTGCTAACTGTGAGGATGCCACTGACATTATGCCAAGAGCTCCGTAAGGCACGAAGGCGCTAAGGTTCACGAAGTTATTTTTTAGGGGTTTCATAGATAAAAGGAAAAATTTCGGATGGCGTATGTGCTTGTTTCATAATTTCTTCCATCTTCTTAACGATTTCAGGATTTGATAATGCTATATTGTTTGTTTCACCAATATCAGTTGAGAGATTGTACAATTCTGTTACTCCCTGGGGAGTCTTGTCAATGTTTAATTTAACAGCCTTCCAGTTACCCATCCTGGCTGCAATCTTACCTCCCTGTTCATGAAACTCCCAATAGAGATATTCATGTTGCTTTTGTTTTTTTCCAAGTAATGATGGTAGAAAAGATATTCCGTCAATGCCCTCAGGATTTTCAACCCCGGCTATTTCGGCAAATGTTGGTAAGATATCCCAGAATGCTGAAACATGGTCACTTTCAGATCCTGCTTTGACCTTAGACGGCCAACTGACAAGCATCGGAGTTCTTATTCCACCTTCATACATATCGCGTTTATACCCCTTCAGATCACCATTACTGTTGAAATAGTCAGGATCGGCTCCTGCTTCAAGGTGAGGACCATTATCTGATGCAAAGATCACTATTGTATTTTTCTCCAGGCCAAGTTCTGTGAGCTTTGCAAGAAGTTCGCCCACATAATCGTCGAGTTCTGTGATCATTGCTGCAAAAGCTGCATGTGCCTCAGCTTGTGAGCCATACGGACCAAGTCTGAAAGTTGGACCATCATCTATTCCTTTAAATGATTTTTCAGGGTTGAATTTTCCGCGGAACATCTTCATATATTCCTCTTTTGCCAAGAGCTCTGCATGGGGGATTGTTGTCGGGTAGAAGAGAAAGAAAGGTTTGTTCTTATTTGTTTCAAGAAATTCAAGAGCAGCCTTATGGATAAGATCGGCGCTGTATGCCCCGGCTTTACCGTTGTCATTATTGTGAAGAAGTACCTTTTCATGATTATGCCAGAGGTGATCGGGATAGTAATTATGGGCAAGACTCTGGCAGTTGTAACCATAAAACTCATCAAATCCCTGGGAATTGGGATCACCTTCAGTATCAATAAATCCGAGGCCCCATTTACCGAAAGCACCTGTGGTATAGCCTTTTGTCTTCAGCATTTCAGCTATCGTAAAAGACGTGGCAGGTAATGGCCATTGTCCTTCCGGATCCCATCCCTTGTTTCCTCTGACCGGAGTATGTCCTGAATGCTGTCCGGTCATAAGGCACGATCGTGAAGGGGCTGATACGGTACATCCAGTGTAGTGTTGAGTGAATAACATCCCTTCACGGGCTAGTCTGTCAATATTAGGAGTGGAGAATTTTTGCTGCCCGTAACAGCTTAAATCGCCATAACCAAGATCGTCGGCAAGGATATAAACAATATTTGGCAATGGTTCTTTCTTGCTGACCGGAGCATATGAGATTAAAGCATATGAGGCACAGATTGCTATTGGGATTTTGTTTTTCATGTAATAATTTTTAGTCATAATAAGTACGGATACTCTTTGTTCTGAATAGCCTAAAATTATAACAAAAAATTGAAAAACCGTCTCCCTTCAGTTATTTATATGAATCGTTATGAACACTTTTCACAGCTCTGCCGGAAGGATCGTTCAAGTTTCTGAATGAAGCATCCCAGGCAAGTGCTTCCGGTGTGCTGCAGGCAACTGAAGGGACGGAAGGTACACATGAAGCCGCAGAATCAGATGGAAAATGCTCATTAAATATTGTTCTGTAGAAGTATTCTTCTTTAGTTGGTGGAGGATTAATCGGAAAACGGTATTTTGCATTTTTAAGTTGTTCATCTGAAACCTCTTTTGATGCCAGAGCCTTCAGAGTGTCAATCCAGCTATAGCCGACTCCATCCGAAAATTGTTCTTTCTGTCTCCAGGCAACGCTTGGAGGCAGATAATCTTCAAACGCTTTTCTCAGGACCCATTTTTCCATCCGTTCCTTGTTGATCATCTTGTCTTTAGGATTAAGGCGCATTGCAACATCCATAAATTCTTTGTCGAGGAAAGGAACACGCCCCTCCACGCCCCAGGCTGCCAGGGATTTGTTTGCCCGGAGGCAGTCGTAGAGATGCAATTTGCTGATCTTTCTTACGGTCTCTTCATGAAATGCTCTGGGATCGGGAGCTTTATGAAAATATAAGTATCCACCAAATATCTCATCAGCACCTTCACCGGAAAGGACCATCTTCACTCCCATTGATTTTATTACCCTCGCAAGCAGGTACATGGGAGTTGATGCTCTTATTGTTGTTACATCATAGGTTTCGATATGATATATTACATCCCTGATTGCATCAAGACCTTCCTGAACTGTGAAGTTAATTTCATGATGGATCGTCCCGATATGTACAGCTACTTTCCGTGCAGCAGCCAGGTCAGGTGAACCTTCCAGCCCAACAGCAAAAGAGTGTAATTGCGGCCACCATGCTTCACTCTTGTCCTGCGTCTCAATCCTCTTTGGAGCAAATTTTTTCGCAATTGCAGAGATAACAGATGAATCCAGACCTCCGGAAAGAAGTACCCCATAAGGAACATCCGACATTAACTGACGATGAACAGCTGCTTCCAGGGCAATTTTAAGATCTTCGATATTTGTTTCATTTTTTTCTACAGCAGCATAATCCATCCAGTCACGTTTATACCATTTTGTCATTACTCCTTCTTTACTGTAAAGGTAATGTCCGGGAAGAAATTCCTGAATCTTATTGCAAACTCCCTCAAGAGCTTTAAGTTCGGAGGCTACATAAAAATTTCCAAAAGAATCCCAACCGATGTAAAGCGGGACTATCCCGATGTGGTCTCGTGCAATGAAATAGCAATCTTTCTCTCTGTCGTATAGAGCAAAGGCAAAAATCCCATTTAATTCCTCAATGAAAGCAGGACCTTTATCGCGGTAAAGAGGAAGGATGACTTCACAATCGGAATGTGTGAGAAACTCATATGAATTTTCATAACGTTTACGGATCTCCTGATGATTATAAATCTCACCGTTTACTGCAAGTATAAGGTTTCCATCTTTACTGTATAATGGTTGTTTACCCGACTGAGGATCAACGATCGATAGCCTTTCGTGAGCAAGTATTGCTTTATCACAATAAAATATTCCCGACCAATCCGGCCCGCGATGCCTTACCTTCTTTGACATTTTTAGGATACTTGCCCTTAACTCCATATAGTTTACTTTCAGATCAAAAACGCCTACAATTCCACACATCTTCTTACTCTTTTTAATTGTTATGTGAATAAATGCAATTAAGAAACCAAGTCGCAAAGTTAATAATATTCTAATAATCATTATTCAATATGATATTAAATGTTATATAAATATTATAAAATATAAGTAAATAAGTACATATAGTAAATAAATACTATATAATAATTGTATTTGATAAATATTATTAATATGACAAAAATCATGTTTTTGAAGATTTTATTTTCTCAGTCATTATTAGCAAAAGCTCCATTTAACATAGATTTTAAATGTTGTTAAAAATTCATAAATTTTTATGGAAACAGGTGTAAAATATCATTTAACTTCTATTATTAAATATGTTTTTTTATATTGCGGATTCTAAAAATAAAATTGATATCACTATGAAAAACAATTTTATGAAAACATTTGTGAGTTTTATTCTTTTTACAACCGCATTATTTGCGTCTTCTGGACAGCAATATGGATGGCGCGGACCCGGCCGAACCGGTATTTATAATGAAACCGGATTGATGAAAACGTGGCCGGACTCTGGACCTTCGCTGCTATGGGAAGCAACTGGAATCGGTCCGGGTTATTCAAGTGCAACGGTAACTGATGATGCTGTATACATTACAGGTATTAAAGGTGAAAAGGATGTACTTACAGCTTTTACTCAGGATGGAAAGAAAAAGTGGGAAGTGGAATACGGGAATATGTCAACGGCTAGCAACTCTCCTGAAAGTCGTTGTACCCCCACTTATTACAATGGTAAAATTTTCGTTGTAAGCGGACAGGGAGATATGGTTTGTGTCGATAAAAACGGAAAAATCATCTGGTCGGTGAATTATTTCCAGAAATATAGTGCTCCAACACCGCGATTTGGTATTTCTTTATCACCTTTAGTAATTGACAATAAGGTCATTGGAACTCCAGGTGGAAGTATGGCAGCTATGGTCGCTTTTAATACGGAAAACGGAAATGTTGTCTGGGAGACACCACCGCTGAATGAAAATACTAACTATATCAATCCCCTGCTGATTGAAAATAATGGAAAGAAAATAATCATTACGCATACTGATTCATATATAATCGGAGTTAATACCGGTGACGGGAAGCTTCTATGGAAATTCAATTTTGGTGCTGTAAACCCTGATCAGAAAGGTGGCAAAAATTACATCAATACTCCCATTTACCGCGATGGATTTCTTTTTGCTGCAAATGGATATAAACAGGTAGCAGCAAAGATTAAAATCAATACGGATGGATCAGAACCAACATTGGTATGGAAGAACCCTGACATTACTCCTCATGTGGGAGGCATGGTCCTTATTGGAAACTATATCTATGGATCAACTCATGATACCAACTCCAAAGGAAGGTGGATCTGTGTGGACTGGACAACAGGAGAAACCAAGTGGATATACGACTGGTATAATAAGGGTGCCATAATATCGGCTGAAGGATTGCTATATGTCATTGAGGAGAAAACCGGTCATGTCGGTCTGATAAAACCAGGGAGCGAAAAGTTTGACCTGGTAAGTTCTTTCCAGTTTACAAAAGGCGAAGGTCCATATTGGGCTCATCCTGTGATAGATAAAGGAAGATTATTCGTCAGGCATGGTGATTATCTGGCAGTGTACTCGATAAAAGCTAAATGACCCCATATCCCCCTTTATGGATAATTTAATTAAGTTCGATTTAAATTATTCTAAGGGTGAAAAGGGGACAAAAAAGACAGCATATTGTCAACAGGAAAAAGAAGTATTGTAATAATCGTAGTTGCTGTTATTGTCTTTTCAGCAGCTTTCTTCTGGTGGATTTTTACAACACCATCATATAATCTGGTTGAGCGTGTGCCCGGAATGGACAACAGACCCAAACTCAAGCCAATTTCGGATTCAGTTATTATAGGTGAATTTTTTGATACTTTAAAGTCCATCGATGAAATAATTCCAGGCAACTGGCCAAGGTTCAGGGGTACCGATTATGATAACATAAGCAAAGACACTACGCCTCTTGCTGAATCATGGGATACATCAGGTCCTCTCATAGTCTGGCAAAACACACTTGGAGAAGGATATGCCGGTCCGGCAGTTCATAACGGAAGAGTATATCTTCTCGATTATAATGAAAGAAAAAAAGCTGATGCTCTGAGATGTTTCTCTCTTAAGTCAGGAAAAGAATTATGGAGGCGCTGGTATTATGTTGATCTGAAGCGAAATCATGGATATTCAAGAACTATCCCTGCTGTTACTGATAAATACCTTGTGTCAATTGGTCCACGATCACACGTGATGTGCCTCGATCCACTGAATGGCAATATGTTATGGACAATAGATCTCGAAAAAGAATATGAGATACCGGGAAAAGAGAAAGGCAGAATTACACCTGATTTTTATACTGGACAGTGCCCATTGATAGATAATGATATAGCTGTCATTGCTCCGGGTGGAAAAGCACTTATGATAGGAGTTGATTGCGCCACAGGCAAGGTTATATGGAAAACCCCTAATCCGGATTCATTAAGAATGTCTCACGGTTCAATTATGCCAATGGTCATACATGGGAAACGAATGTATGTTTATAATGCTATAGGCGGAGTATGTGGTATTTCTGCTGAAGGAGATGATATTGGAAAGCTGATGTGGAAGACTACTGAATGGAGCCCCGCAACAACTGCAGCTTCCCCCCTCCTTCTTGGCAATAACGAAATTGCAGTTTTTGGAAGTTATGGTGCTGGTGGTGCCAGAATCAGAATCAATGCGGAGGGATCAGGATATTCGGCAACTTTACTGGAACAACATAAAGCGACGAATGGAATTTCGAGCGACCAGCAAACACCTATAATAATCGGAGGTTACATCTGGAGTCTTATGCCGGAGAATGCAGGTCCTCTTAAGAAACAGCTTGTTTGTTATCATAAATCAGATCTGCTGACGCCTGTCTGGTCAAGTGGTAAAGAAAACAGATTCGGCCGCGGACTGGGTCCTTATATTGTAAGCGGAGATAAAATGTATCTTCTGGATGATGACGGAAAACTATATTTTTTCAGAATGCAGAATAATAGTGTTACTCTGTTGGCAAGTCATAAGATTCTTAATGGAATAGAAGCATGGGGACCTATGGCAATTGCAGGTAATTACCTTATTATGAGGGATGCCAGAAATTTACTTTGTCTTAACATTGGAAAAAATCAACAAAATGAATAAGAAAATTGCAGCTATTGTTTCAGTATTTATTATACTGGTTTTTATAGGATATATGATTTTTGATTCTGTACGGCCTGAAGGTTTTGTTAAGAATAAAGATGAAACCCGGGCTATTGATTCCCTGCCAGATTTCTGGCTGGTTTCCCGTGAATTTAAAGTAGAAGAAGGATCGCTTAAAGCCGTCACCGTCTCAACTGCCGGAAATATATATCTTGGGGGGGATTCATTCGTATCCTGCTATGATAAGGATCTTAAATTAAAGTGGAACCTTAAGACTCCTTATCCGGTAACATCGCTTTCGAATTATGGTGATACAATCTTTGCATCTACCATGGAGTTGATACTGGTTATCAGTTCAGGTGGTGAGATCAAAGATGAATGGGGTCCGTTTGAGGATAATGGTATTATTACTTCTGTTACTGTAAACAGATCATATGTTGCTTTCGCAGATGCCGGGAACAAAATGTTATTTATTCTTGATAAAAGAGGCGGGGTTAAAAAACTGATTGGTCAGAACGACGGACAATTCATTGTCCCCAGTCCCTATTTCGACGTTGCTCTGGGTTCCGACAATACTCTGCTTGTAGCTAATACAGGTCACAGAAGAGTTGAGACAAGAAATATTGAAGGTGAATTTAAAAGCTATTTTGGCGAACCGGGTATAGCACCCGGAGCATTCTGCGGATGTTGTAACCCTGCTCATTTCATTATCATTCCGGATGGATTTGTTACTGCTGAGAAAGGGATTAACAGGATTAAAATCCTCAATAAAACGGGTGAGTTTGTTGAGTATGTTTCTTCAAAAAATAAATTTATGCCTTCAGTACCTTTGGATCTGGCTTCTGCGGATGGAAAAACTATTTATGCAGCCAATTCTGCTGACTCTAAACTTTATATATTTACAAGGAAATGAGATCAGGATGCACGACGAACGACTCACGACTGGTGGGTTTAAATAGCAGTAATAATCATATTAACAACACCATATGAGTAGAACTGATTTCTTCAGAAAGTTAATACGGTACATTCTCTTATTGTTGATGGGTGTAATTGTGATTGCCCTTGGAAACAGGGTTGTAACAGGCAAGGATTGTTCAGTATGTCCGGGAAAGGGGATTTGCAATGGAGAAACAGACTGTAATAAATATTAATTGCAAGGAGTATGACCGAAGGAACGAATAAATATCAGTCACGGAGGGATTTTGTAAGAAGAGCAGGTAAACTGATCGTTGCAGTTCCCCTTGTTATAATCCCTGTTGCTCTTGCAAAAAAAACTTCAGCAACCGGATATGTGTGGCAGATCGATCCGTTTAAATGCACGCAATGCGGTCAATGCAAGACTAATTGTGTTTTAACTCCTTCAGCATCAAAATGTGTTCATGCTTTCCGGATGTGTGGTTACTGTGATCTGTGCGGAGGTTATCTCCGTCAGGGAGTTAAAACCATAAGCACAGGAGCCGAAAACCAGTTATGTCCTACAGGTGCAATAACCAGGAAGTTTGTTGAAGAGCCATATTTTGAATATACATTTAATGAAGATCTGTGTGATGGTTGTGCAAAATGTGTGAAGGGGTGTGCTGATTTTGGCAATGGCTCATTATATATGCAGATCAGACATGACCGGTGTGTAAACTGCAATCAATGTTCAATTGCCCGCACTTGCCCATCTAATGCTATAATACGCGTGCCGGCTGATGTTTCGTATATGCCAAAAGATGCAGGAGTGGTTAAAAAAGGAACAAACGAATGAAGAACAAACAAATTAAGAATTAAGAAGTTAGGATGAAGAAAGCCCTTCCATATATTATTTTTGTTTTGCTATTATGCTGGCATGCTGTGTTATATGCCCAGGACAGATTTCCGCGGCCGGAATTTGAATCTGGTTATATTTACCCGACAAACCAGATGCCCACTCAGAGAGCTCCTGTATGGGAGTATTTTGATGTTGCCGTATTAATCAGTGCTTTGATAGTTTCTACCTGGCTGGCATTGAAAAAGCGCTCACGACAGGGTTTGATATGGATGTCAGTGTTTTCTCTTGCATATTTTGGATTTTACAGGCAGGGTTGTATCTGTTCGGTCGGGTCGGTGCAGAATGTAGCTCTGGCACTTTTCAACGACGGTTATACAATTCCTCTCCCGGCCCTTTTATTCTTTATAATTCCTCTTCTTTTTGCACTTGCCTACGGACGTGTATTCTGTGCAGGGGTTTGTCCGCTTGGAGCTATTCAGGAACTCACCGGGTTTAAGCCGGTTAAACTTCCAAAAACAGTTGAAATTATACTTGCATCCGTGCCATTTATTTATCTGGCCCTTGCTGTACTTTTTGCCTCTGCAAACAGTCAGTTCATTATATGCAGGTACGATCCATTTATTGGGATATTCAGGCTCGATGCAACTTATACAATGATAATCTTTGGTGCTCTTTTACTCTTAGCCGGGATATTTGTGAACAGACCATATTGCAGGTACCTCTGTCCTTACGGGGTTTTACTTAATGTTTTTTCGAGGTTTGCCGGGAAGCATCTTACAATAACACCGGCAGAATGCACAAATTGCAGACTTTGCGAAGAGGCTTGTCCTTATGATGCTATAATTCCATCAGATACAGATCAAAACAGGGAGGAACCTGAAAAATCGAGAAAGCACTTCATTTTATACTTCCTGCTTATTCCTGTGTTTGCAGTATCAGGAGCATATATTCTTTACAGCCTTGCTCCTGCTCTGGCCGGAGTAAACAGTGAGGTAAGACTGGCAAGAGAGATAAGATTGGAGAAAGAAACCGGAATTGAATCTTTATCAAAGGCTGTGGTTGCATTTAAGGAATCGGGGAAAACAGAAATTGAATTATTTGCTGAAGAAGAAATTATAATAAGCCGGTTTAGAAAAGCATCACCCTGGGCAGGTATGTTCCTGGGGATTTCACTGGGAATTGGCATGATATCTCTCACAATCAGAAGTAAGAGATATGAATACAAACCACACCAGGGAAGGTGTTTCAGTTGCGGGAGATGTTTTAAATATTGTCCTATTAAAGTACATACTCAAAATGAAGCTTAAACTTAATGAAAAAGATATCAACATTCTTAAAGTTGTCAGCCAGG
>JAUYBT010000118.1 GCA_030692905.1 Bacteroidales bacterium | reverse complement strand
TTAGCAGTATCTTTAACAATTTTTATTCCTATGTCATCTGCTACTGGTAATCCATCCTGATAAATTTTAATCTTGTCAAATGATATTTTTTTAAGTTGTTTAGAAATTTCAATTTCAATTTCATCCCAGGATTTATCAACCAGTTCGAGATGATTCTGCCAAAGAGAAACCCCATATTTTCTCTCTCCTTCTAACGATAATTGTGAACCAAGTGACCCTAAATCAGTTTGATTGTGAACAATCGGAATATATAATAATCTTTTCATATCTATTAGCTTTCTTTCTGTTGTCATAACTAATCCTCCTTATTGTTTTATATGACTATCGGTAATGATTAACAATATTTTTATAATTTGAAGTTACACAAGCTATTAACGATCGGTTAAATAAATGTTCCCCATAATTTCTCCTATTCACCTTATAACAAAACTCATCCAGATAGTTTTAAGCGTATTTTGTGGAAATCATCTGTTGTACCCCAAGCAATGTTCATTTTGTATTACTTATCATTGTATGAACCCAGGGTAATACTTTATAGATAATTGCTGGACAAAGGTGAACACTCTTAAAATAATAAGTGTTATATAATTTTAGGGATAAGTTACATCATTCAGACATTTGTTATCTGACATAATCAGATAATTTCTGGTTTTATTTATCAAAGCCGATACTCATATATTTTATTATCTGTAAAGCAATATCGCCAGAAAAAAAATGTGGGAATGATGTAACTCTTTTTAAAAGTTTTGCAACACTTTTCCGGTTCAAATGCTTAATTTTGTTCTCTCAAATTCACATATCGTTACTTTTGAGAATAGCGGGCATAGCCTGACAACAATACAACTCGTAACAAGTAAATAATCAGAACATATGAAAGAATACAAATTATTCACTCCAGTTAAGGTTGGCTCAGTTGAGTTGGAAAATCGCATTGTTATGGCGCCTATGACAAGATCCAGAGCAATCGGAAATGTGCCAAATGACCTTATAGTAGAATATTACAAACAGCTCTTTTAAAGCCTGATCAACATAATTCTCTAAATACATGGATTTCGTAGACTATTATAAATTATTAGGGATAAATAAAACGGCAACGCCGAAGGACATCAAAAATGCCTTCCGGAAATTAGCCAGAAAGTATCACCCCGATTTAAATCCGAAAGATAAAGATGCGAAAAAGAATTTTCAGCAGATCAATAAGGCGAATGAAGTACTGAGTTATCCCGGAAAGCGTAAAAAATATGACCAATACGGAAAGGATTGGCAACATGCTGAACAATTTGAAAAAGCAAAACAGTATCAGGAACAAAGAAGTTATCATATGCCCTCATCGACTAATTGAGAAAAAAAAGATTTTCGTTGACTGTTTGCATCTTCTAACACTTCACGAACCAGGTAACGAAATTCATATTATTCCTGAAATAAATATACCAGGTGGTAGCGTTGATTATTTTATTGCTTCGGCACTCAATAAAAAAGTTATTGACTTTGTTGGAATAGAACTTCAAACACTGGATACAACAGGGACAGTTTGGCCAGAAAGACAGGGATTAATAACTGACTTGAATTTAGTAGAAGAACCTGCAGAAGGTTATGGGAATAAGACTTATGGTATGAATTGGAAGATGACAGCTAAGACTATTTTAGTGCAGTTACATCACAAAATAGATACATTTGAATATCTTAATAAACATTTGGTGTTGGTTCCCGTTAGCGGTAATTAAATAGAAAAAATAAATGACATTCGAAAATTTACATATTTACACTGATTGTAACTGTTTGACTGGGGCAATAACTTAGAGAATAATTATGTTCGCAGACTTAAAAAAGATGTTGTCGCTGACATCGATTTTAAGTCACATTTCGAAAGAGGTATCGGGACAGAAGAAACAGAATGTGAGATTATTTGTTCATACAAAGCAGTATCAATTAATATACTAAAGCATGAGTTTGAAGAGCTAATTCTAAACAAATACAAAACTACCTTTTCCATTAACCCGAAGAAAGGAGCTTATTATTTGAAATTCAAACTAAAAGAAGATGCTGGCATGGTTAAATTTGCTCCAGAGGAAGACGACAGGAGTCACTACAATCTTTACAAATCAGACTCATTCGTATAGATCGAAGTTTACACTTTCCTCACGGGCTGGCACAAGGGTAGCAATACTGGGCTGTTGTATGGTTTTAAAGCAATCTGCCTTACCAGGCTAATTCATACCAAAACGTTCTTTGCCTGTGTCAATGGCTTCACCAAGGGTGAGTTTTAGCCGATCCCATTCGAATTTATTGCCTTCGGTAAAGGCTTCGGGGAATAGTTCTTTCAATTTTTGTTTTTGATACTCTGTTATACTCATTGAATTAAGGTTTATTTTCTCTATTCGCGTCATAATTTATTTTTTATTGCTTTTATGGTTGCCCAATTTCTTTTTTGAAAGTTCCTTATCTGCCGTTTTTACTCGTCTTTCTAATTTCTTAATATCTTCTTCGGCCGGCAATTGTTCTGGTTTTATACCGCTTTTGCCAAGCAAATTTCTAACATCGGTATTGTTCTTAACGTGTTCGTTTGTAATTTTTGGTTCTCCTTTCAAATCGTTTTTCTTAACATTGAAATTGGTAATTTCAGTAGCAAGGTCTTTTGCTTTTATGGTAATGGCAGGCAGAAAATCTGCTAATGGTCTGTTTTCCGGTATTCCTAATTTGCGTTTCATTGCAGAAGTATTGTTTCCACCAAACAACGCCCAGTCGCCTTTACTGCGTATATTAGCAAAACCTTTGTTACACCATGTTCGTATATATTCTTCGAAAGTTCCGTTTCGGTTGCAGCCAGCTTCTCTCTTGCTTGCAGGCGTTCCATCAATTGGATACGTTCTTCTAAAAGTTCTTGTTTTCTTGTTTGGATTGCGAAATAGCTTTGAGCAAAAGCAATTTGTTCTTTTTTTTGGGTCACCATTTTGGGCAATGAGGTAACAGGCATACCGCGTAACCATAATATCATCCTGCTTTCTTTCAGCCCCGGAGCCAATTTTGACCATTTTGGTGACGTCAACGAAATGGTCTGAAACCTGCTCTCCTGTGGTTTGGCAACTATCTTTAGTTTACTATACCTGGTCAAAATATATACAAAATTTGCAATCATAAGGTCATCAGATTCTTTCATAAATTTATTTTTTTATAAGTAACTATAACCCAATTATTTTTTAACGTGGCAGTCATGCTTAATGAATCGTATTCTTGTAATAATTTAGGAATATAAATGTCATCACCGTATAAACGATCATCCACTGTTTTATTAATTTTATATTCAAAAACATCTCCAGTTGTTGTTAAGTATAAGCGTGATATTTTTTCTTTATAATTGATAGGAATAAAGTAACTACGTGTATCATTATTACCGTCTATTCTATTGAACTTAGAACTTAAAAATTCAAATCCACTAAATTCAAGTATTATTGCAAAATCACCTTCGTCATTATAATTATAAAACATATCTATAATACTCTTTATTTTTTGTTCTGTATCATAAATAATGGGTGTCGTTATTTTCTTTATCGATTTTTTATTAAAGTCAGATTTAGAATATTTAGTGATGTCCCAAGATTCATCATCTTCTTCTGATTTTCTTTTTATCGACATATACCTACCAATTGACATATGTGCTAATCCATCGAAACGAGCTGATGTTTTTCTATTACTTCCCGTTGATGTTATTGGTGGGATGCTTCGTAATTTCATTATTTAATTAAATTTAATGAAATTGCATCCGTAAACATCTGAATAACAAGAACCTTTATATCTTTATTTAATTTATTAATAATAGAATGAGCAGCACCAAAAAATGCAATTCCAATTTCTCCATCGTTAAGTGTTACATTAATTTGATTTGCTAT
>JAUYBT010000016.1 GCA_030692905.1 Bacteroidales bacterium | reverse complement strand
TCATGATTGATGAGTTTCAGGATACATCAATCATACAATGGAATAATTTCAGACCATTGATCGAAAACAGCATGGCAGAGGGTTTTGATAACCTTGTTGTTGGTGATGTAAAACAATCAATTTACCGGTGGAGGAACAGCGACTGGCAGATACTCGGTTCTGTACTCGACAAAATGGTTGATAATGACAGGTTTATAAGTGTGCCATTAACAACAAACTGGAGAAGCCGTTCAAATATTATCAGATTTAATAACACACTCTTTTCGATCATTCCCGGGCAGGTTGATGAAGCACTTGCAGGTGATACACTTCCGGTGAGCTTCGAAAAACTCTATTCTGAAGCTGTACAGGCCGATCCCGGTAAAAAAGCAGGCGGCTATGTAAGGTTGGAGTTTATAGAAAATGAGAAGGAGCGGAAGTGGCAGGAGATAGTTCTTGAGCGGCTTCCAGGTGTCATAGAATCTTTCCAGAACAAAGGTTATAATGCTTCGGATATTGGTATTATTGTGAGGGATGGAAAGGAGGGGGCACAGGTTCTGAAAACGTTGATTGACTACAGTAATAACTGTCAGTGTGGGGGGAAAAATACCTATAATTTTAATGTAGTATCAAATGATTCCTTATTACTTTCAAACTCTCCTGTAATTAATTTCATCATTGCTGTGATCTCTGTGGTTAATGATCCGGCAGATATGATAAGCAGAGCCCTGATGCTAAGGTTCTTTCTGCTGGCAAGAGGAGATGAAGAAGCTGATAAGGCGCCACTGATCAGTGATAAACTTATCGAAGGATCAAGGGTTTACTTTCCTGAGGGATACGAAGGTTTTCTTGACATAGTCAGACAAATGCCCCTGTTTGAAGCTACTGAAAACATCATAAGATTCTTCGGAATTGGAGAATATTCCTGGAATATAGCATACCTGAACACTTTTCAGGATTATATTGTGAGTTTTACCAGGAATAAAAATGCTGATATTCAATCTTTCCTCGACTGGTGGGAGGCATCAGGTAAAAAGAAATCAGTTGTATTGCCCGGGAATCAGGATGCTATGAGAATTCTGACCATCCATAAGTCGAAAGGACTCGAATTCAAAGTGGTTATTTTACCCTTTATCTCATGGAATCTCGATCATATATCCTCAAAATCGCCAATCCTATGGGTTAAACCAACCATCGCCCCTTTTAATGAACTTGGTATTGTTCCTGTAAAATATAACAAGGAATTATCCAACACAATTTTCGCTGATTATTACAAAGAAGAAAAATATTCGGTTTACCTCGATAATATTAACCTGTTGTATGTTGCTCTTACAAGGGCAAAAGATGCCATTTATGGATTTTCGGTTGATAATCCAAAGTCAAATAGTACAATTGCGGGGGTACTTAAGAATGCCATTACGCTGAATACCAGCGTTCCGGGATCGTCAGGTTTTATTCTGAATAGTTTTTACAACGGCGAAAAACGGGTGTTCGAATATGGGGAAATGCCTGAAAACATAAGGAAACCAACTGATAATATGAATCTTATCTCTTTAACATATCACGTTAGTCGCGAGATGGAATCACTAAAACTGAAACTTCATGGTGAGAATTATTTTTCATCAGATAAGATTGAGTTACGGAAAAAGATCAACTATGGAAAACTAATGCACGAAGTTTTTGAAGGTATTAATACACCTTCCGATATTTCATTTGCTGTCAGGAAACTCGTTCTTGAAGGCAAATTACCTGAAGAGGAATCGATTGACATTGAAAAAAGAGTTAACTCCCTCATCAGCTCACCTCAGGTTGCAGGTTGGTTTATGTCAGGAAACAATGTGATGACAGAAGCCGGAATATTGTTACAATCAGGTAATACACGCCGTCCCGACAGGGTTATATTTAAAGAAGGAAAAACAATAATTATTGATTTCAAGTTCGGGGAAGAAAATCCTCATTATGCTGAACAGGTTGATCAGTATCGCCGCTTACTTATCGATATGGGATATAGCAATATTGAAGCTTTTATATGGTATGTTGATAAAAATAAAATTGTATCTGCTTAAATGACAACAAGTAAAATAGAAAAAAAAGTGTACCAATGGGGTCATGAACGCAGATTCAACGCCTATTCCAATTATTTCAGGAGAATCTATGGTGCAAGGGTTCAGAAGGTTTCAATTGATGCCGGGTTTACATGTCCCAACCGCGATGGAACAAAAGGATCCGGTGGCTGCACCTATTGTAACAACGATGCTTTTAATCCTTCATATTGTCTCCCATCAAAATCGGTTTCTCAACAGATAGAGGAAGGAGTTGAATTTCACAAATGGAGATACAGTGAGGCTGTCTCTTACCTCGCTTATTTTCAGGCATACTCGAACACATATGCTCCATTGGAGATATTAAAAAAGCGCTATGAAGAGGCATTGAGTTATCCGGGTGTGGTTGGTCTTATTATCGGCACAAGACCTGATTGTATTGATGAAGAAAAACTCGCATATTTAAAGGATCTTTCTCAGCGATGTTATCTTGCTGTTGAATATGGAATTGAGTCGTGTTACAACAAAACACTGGTGAGGATCAACCGCGGACATTCATTTGAAGATGCAGTCCGGGCTGTAGAAAGAACTGCTGCACTTGGAATAAACACAGGTGCTCATTTCATTTTCGGACTGCCCGGAGAAACAAGAGAAGAGATGCTTAACCAGGCTTCTGTTATCTCCGGACTGCCTCTGACAACCGTGAAATTTCATCAGCTTCAGGTAATTAAAGGAACTATTATGGAAAAGGAGTTTCATAATAATCCTGATGATTTTGAACTCTTTACATGGGAGGAGTATCTCGATTTCTTTATCAGTTTTCTGGAAAGACTAAATCCTGCATTTGTCGTTGAGCGCTTCACAGGTGAAGCACCTCCACGCTTTCTGACAGGGGAGGGATGGGGCAAAAAACGCACCGACCAGATTGTTAATCTTATTGAAAAACGCCTCGAAGAACTTGATACCTGGCAGGGGAGATTGTATGAAGGCAAAAGTAAAAAGGCAAAAGTAAAATTTTTTTAGTTAGACAACAAGACAACAAGACAACCAGACAACCAGACAACCAATGACCTACTTTCTTGAAAGAATAGCGGCACTACTGCATGATGAATACCTTGATCGTCTTAATAAACAATGTATTGTTTTTCCAAACCGGCGGGCCGGACTTTATTTCCTTAAGTATCTGGCTGCCAGGATTGAAAAACCGGTATGGGTACCATCAATTTTCACAATTAATGAACTATTCGGATCACATTCCTCTCTTCAGACTGCCGGCAATGAGATACTTCTTTTTGAGCTCTATAAAGTTTACCGGAAGTTGAAGAAATCACCAGAAAGTTTTGATGAGTTTTATTTCTGGGGTGATATGCTTCTTAATGATTTTGATGATGTTGACAAATATCTTGTGGATGCATCATTGTTGTTTCGTAATATTCAGGATATCAAAATTATCGATCAGCAGTTTGGAGGTCTGACCGAAACACAGGTTGAAATCATTAAAAGGTTCTGGGTAAATTTTAATCCCGATAAACCAACCATTGAAAAATCTGGATTTTTAAGTATCTGGTCGGTTCTTAATGATTTGTATTCCGGCTTCAGAAGCTCTTTGAAAGAACAAAACCTGGCATATGAAGGCATGATACTCAGGGAGCTGGCTGAAAACTCTGAAAAGGATTTTACATCCGGAACCCGCTGGGATATGGTTCATTTTATTGGATTCAATGCGTTGAATGAATGTGAGAAAGTGGTTATGAACAGGTTTAAAAAAGCAGGCAAAGCCCGCTTTTACTGGGACTATGATAATTCCTACATTAAAGAAGAAAAATTGAACTCTGCAGGTTTTTTCTTACGGGATAACCTGAAAATCTTCGGTAATGATATGCCATCTGACTGGAGTTATGATACAATGATTTCAGCCGGAGTCACGAATGTACGGCGCCGTGTTATTGATACTTCCTCTGATGTTGCCCAGGTAAAACTTATTTCACAATTAATTGAAGAATTGCCTGATCTGAAAGCAGGTAATGCCCATCATACAGCAGTTGTTCTTGCTGACGAGAACCTGTTGATGCCCGTTATGACCAGCCTCCCGGAAAATATCGGTGATATAAATATTACAATGGGTCATCCTCTTAGGCAGACCCTTGTTTATACTCTCGTAAAGCATCTGATGGATCTTCAGAGAACTGCAACTACTACGAATGGGGTAGTCCGTTTCAGTTTCAAGGATGTGATAAGTATCCTTAAACATACGTTATTGTCAGGATTAATAAGCGAGTCAGATAATCAGATAATCAATGAAATAACAAAAACTAATCTTATCTGGGTACCCTCTGATCGTTTTGCCCGATCGGAAAATCTTGTAAGGGTCTTTAAAAAACCGCTAACGCCTGCTTCACTGTCTGAATATTTTAAAGATATCCTTTCTCTTATTGCGCTTAATAATGAAAAAGACCCGGATGGTTCCGATAAAAACCCTGTTCAGCGGAATATAAGGAATGAGTTTATTTACAGGGTAGTTCTGTCAATAAACAGGCTGGAGACCATTGTTAACAGTACTGATGTCAGTTTTACCGCAGATACCTACATAAGAATTCTTGATAAGATGTTAAGAATTCAATCTGTTCCGTTTTCAGGTGAACCTTTGTCTGGCGTTCAGATCATGGGTATTCTTGAAACGCGGGCACTGGATTTTAAGAATCTGATTATTCTGTCAGTTAATGAGGGTGTTTTACCTGCTGTTTCTGCAGCTTCATCATTCATCCCGTTTAGTCTGCGGGAAGCCTTCGGTCTTCCATCTGTCAACTACCAGGAGTCAATATATGCTTACCACTTTTACAGACTTCTTCAAAGAGCGGAAAATGTAACCTTTACATATAATTCCAACTCCGAGGGTTTAAGAAGCGGAGAGATGAGCAGGTTTCTTATTCAGATGAAATATGAAACGGCAATGAAGCCCGATTTCATGGACCTGAACTTTGAGATAAGAACACACGGTTCAATAGGAGAAAGAATTGAAAGAACAGCAGAACATATACTGCAATTAAACTCTCAGTTTCTGGATAAGAGCAAAGGCAGGATATTGTCTCCTTCGGCCATAAATACATGGCTGAATTGCAGGATGAAGTTCTATTACCGTTATGTAAACCATTTGAAAGAACCGGGAAAGGTCTCCACAGATATTGATCCCGCTATGCTGGGAAATATTTTACATGAAATAATGAAGAGCATCTACCAGGATTACATAGGTCAGGTTCTTACCGGAGAAATGCTCAATTCTATCATCAGAAACAAGCAGTTTCTTGCGAGAGTCATTAATAAAGCAATTAATAAAAAATTCAAAGATGGCAGGGATGGCTTGATTAGTGGAAACGAACTGATAGTCAGAGATGTATTAATGGCATACCTGATCAGGATACTCCATACTGATAAAACACTCGCACCCCTTACTATTCTCAATCTTGAAGACTCTTTCAGCTTCATAATGTCTGTACATTCAAATGGATCTCAGATTGAGATTCTAACAGGAGGTAAGGTTGACCGGATTGATGTCGTTAACGGTGTGACCAGGATTGTTGATTACAAGACCGGGACAGTCGCTGAAATGATTAATTCACCCGGTGACCTGTTTGCCGACGACAGGAAGAAAGATCCTGACGGATGGCTTCAAACCTTGCTTTATTGCGAGGCATATCTGTCAAACAAACCTGGGAGTGTTGTGCGACCTTCAGTATATATGATAAAGAAATTGACAGGAGGCCCGCTTACAGATAAACTCCGACTGAAAACAGATAATAAAAGTGAGTTAGTAATTGATGATTACAGATTAGTCAGAGAAGAATTTATGAATGGTCTTAAGGGAGTTATTAATACAATCTTCAGCAATGATGAACCCTTTTTAATGACAAGCGAAATAAGGAGCAAATGTTCTTACTGTCCCTATAAAACATTATGTATGAGGTAAGGCAGAGTGGCATTTGTGCGTAAAATACTCAGATAGCCTTATTTCTCTGTTTCACGCTGCAATGCGGCCATTTTAATTGCTGTAACTGCAGCTTCATCACCTTTATTTCCATGTATTCCTCCGGCTCTGTCAATGGCCTGCTGATGGGTATTGGTTGTGAGAACTCCAAAAACAAAAGGTATGTTGTACTCCATATTGAGTTGAGTTATTCCCTGAGTTACTCCCTGACATATATATGTAAAATGAGGTGTCTCACCCTGGATAACACAACCAAGACATATAACTGCATCAAGATCATCATACTCTGCAAGAAACTGAGCGCCAAGGGTGAGTTCAAAACTGCCGGGAACATGTTTGACAATAATATTATCATCAGTTGCTCCGTGTTTTTCAAGGGTATTAACGGCGCCTTCCAGTAATGACCATGTAACTTCTCTGTTCCAGTCTGAAACAACAATGCCAAAACGCATTTCGCTGGCATCGGGAACACTTTCCGGATCGTAAACTGATAGGTTAACAGTGCTCATAATTACATTTTTTAAATAAAAAACGCATCTGTCTCAGAAAGAAATGAGTCCGATGCGTGGTTTTATAAATGCAAGTAATTTATTTATATCAACTACTTAATAAGAAGTTTTACCCTTGCAATATACTTTTCTATTGTTGTTCCTTCAGTGCTCAAAGGATACTCACTCTCAATTCTTTCGTAAACTTTTAATGCTTCGGAGTATTTTCCGTTTAATTCATATATCTCACCGGCTTTCATCAGAAATAATGGTGTATTAAAAGAATTTTTAGCAAAATCTGCAGCTTCAACGTACTTTGCAACACCCTTATCAACATCACCCAGTTCTACATAAGCATCACCGGTAGCCCCTATGGCTAATGACCCGAGAACCATATCTTTTTTTGAATATTTGTCAAGAAAGTCAATTGCCTGCTGGTATTCACCAAGATGCAGATAGCAGATCCCTGCATTATATTGTGCAAGATTGCCGGTATTTGTAAATTTGTAATCCTTGGCTATATCAAGAAATCCCAGATAGTTTCCATCTCCATTTAATGCAAGATTAAGTGAATCCATTTCAAGATATTTTTCAGCCTGGTATATCTGAGACTGAGCCTCATCGTTTCTTTTGTTAAGATAGAGCTTGCCAAGCCAGAATATTCCTACCAATGCAATTATTACTCCTAATCCTGTCAATAAAGTCTTATAATTTTCTTCAAGGAAATGTTCTGTTCTGGTCAGCGTCTGTTCAACATTTGAAATGGACTGTGGATTTTCATCCTTTTTATTCTTAGCCATACGGGTCTTTACTGTTTAACTTCAAAATTTACCACCGCAAAAGTAATTTTTTTCAAGTAATTCTGAAACAAATTATTAAAAAATAGAAAATAAGATCATTTGAGCAATTTACACCGGTATAATTATTTAATTCAGGTTGCCAATTCCGGACTGATCTTTCCGGTCACTAAAGCTGAAATTTCCCTCTTTATAATTTTCATGTTATGCACAAGGCTAAAAGAAAGCGCATCAAAAACCAGATAGAATTCCAGAGATTTTCACTATCTTTAATGCATGAAACAAAGAATTTATATAGACACATCAGTTTTTGGCGGTTATTTCGATGAAGAGTTTTCCAAATTTACAAGACCGCTTTTCGAGAGACTTTATGACTTATGAAGACAACAACTGAGAAAACGTTTGACGCTGTAAAATTCATGCGCAAACAACGAGAAAGATTGAGCGAAAAGCTTTCCAAAATGACAAAAGAGGAAATAGTTGAGTATTTCAGAATAAGGAAACTGGAAAACTCAACAAAGCCCAGTGCATAACAGCAACTACCCGCAAGCAGGGTTTTCGTGGTCGCCCGACAGGAAAGTGTATATTCGAACGGCAGAACCGCGTGGGAACTTCAGAGGTAATCTCCCAGCCAGCGTGTAGCTGCGGGCCGTTGGCATTAATATGACTCATCCTATAACACATTCTGAACAATAAAAAAATGGACAAAATAGTTTTTAAAATCATTAAGCCCTTATTAGAGCTTTTGATAATTATTCTCTTGTTAGTTTCTGCCGTTAGTGTTTGTTTTATTATAAAGGATTCAATTCAATTCAAATTTTGCATAGACAGTTCTAGCTGCTTGATTAATTTTATAAATTTATTTAAAAAATACTCTAGTATTTACTCCTCGACATTTATCGTTTCCGCTTCATATTACGCAATTTATCAGCTTATTGAACTTAGAATATCTAATCTCTTTAGGGGTTAGTTCCCCGCCGCTTGCGGCGTAAAAGTAATATCTTTGCATGTATGAGCGAAAGCGAGTACATACATAAATCGCATAATGTTTCGGTATTGTTGTATCATTTTGTATGTCCAGCCAAATATCGGAGAGTTGTTGTAAGTAAAGAGGTTGATAAAACATTGAAGGACACATGTCTTGAAATAGAAAAGAGATATGAACTTCACTTTCTTGAGATAGGGACAGACAACAATCATGTCCACTTTTTGATACAATCGATTCCGAGAATGAGTCCGACACAAATTATAACGATTGTGAAAAGTATTACGGCCCGAGAGGTTTTCAGAAATAATCCAAAGGTTAAAGAAAAGCTTTGGGGAGGGGAATTTTGGAGTGATGGATATTTTGTCAACACAGTCAGTAAGTTTGGAGATGAGACAAGTATTTCGAAATACGTTCGAGACCAAGGGCTTGAGAAAGAGTATGTAGTTTTGCATCAAAGTAAACAGTTGGTTTTGTTTTAAGATACCCCGCTGCTTGCGGCGGGGAGCTTCATT
>JAUYBT010000164.1 GCA_030692905.1 Bacteroidales bacterium | reverse complement strand
AGAATAAGATTATTTTTTCCCTGCTGCAACAAGATATTTCTGAGTTCTGAAAATGATCATGCCATCAGTAATTGCTGGAGCTGTCATACAGATATCATTCAAAGGGATTTCAGCAAGAAGTTTAAAACTATCTCCATCCTGTATGATATACACAGTTCCCACTTCATCAACAATATAAATTTTACCATCCGATGCTACAGGAGAAGCAATGAAGCTTTTGGTTTTCCCAAGCTTGGCATTATAAATTTCTTTACCGGTAAGGGGATCGAGACAAATAAAAGCTCCGTTCCAATTGACATTATAAAGATGATTTTTATAAAGAAGCAGTGAATGCATATATGATCCTCCGCGAGGCAGACTCCAATTTATATATTCATTTGATGTTTCATTGTCTTTCAGGCTTATATCACCAACCGCATTAGTTTTTACGGCAATTATGGGAGAACTACGTCCATGTGCACTGTTAAAATAGATCATATCATTGCCTACAACAGGTGTTGGAATCTGTATATCACCGCCACCCGACATCTTCCAGATCTCTTTTCCTGTTTGGAAATCATATCCGCCACGGTGC
Organism: Bacteroidales bacterium; assembly: GCA_030692905.1. Classification (GTDB taxonomy): domain Bacteria; phylum Bacteroidota; class Bacteroidia; order Bacteroidales; family VadinHA17; genus LD21. The sequence continues at coordinate 11,990 of JAUYBT010000164.1, read as the reverse complement.
TTATAACCGTTTAGTGCAACATACGTTTTGCCGGCATTTATATAAATATTCGGGGTGCACCATCCGGGGTATTCATCCCTCTGGGTTTTCCACAACTCTTTTCCTGTTTTTACATCATAAGCGGCAACAAAGGAGTTTTCCAGAACATCACATTGTATAATGAGTACTCCGTTATAAATAATCGGGGAACTTGCGAACTCCCATTCTGCCGTTTTTACCATGAAGAACACTGACTTCAGTAGTCCAAAGCTTTTTTGCCATAAAAGATTGCCACTCATATCATAACAAAAGAGTCCCTCTGAACCGAAAAAAGCAACAACATATTTGCCATCAGTGGCAACAGATGTGTTGGCGTGAGTTGATTTCGGGTGACGTTTCATTTTCGGAATTCCCTTATAAGATGTCCTGTCCCAAATCATTTTACCTGTATTTTTGTCAATGCAATATACTTTCCATTCATGAACCGATGAGTCTTTAACCGGGGAGATGTCACCATAGATGCCTGGTTTAAATCCACTATTATCAGCCTGACTGATAGCAGTTGTGATAAACAACTTGCTGTCCCAGATGACAGGACTGGAGAGACCGAATCCGGGTATTTCAACCTTCCATCTGATGTTTATCATCTTATTCAGATCAAATGATTGCGGCAGATTAGCATTATCGAGAACGCCTGAGGCCATATATCCACGGAACCCCGGCCATTGCCGCTCTGGTTTTGTTTGTGCGTTGATTGTCAACGAAAAGAAAACAGATGAAAACAGTATTATTAATGACAGGTGTTTAAATTTCATATTCTTATAAGATTTATTAAATATTAGATTCGCTTCTTAAGTTAATCCTTTTATCAATTTTATCTTTTACATTCGGTAAGTCCAAGATTAAGTGAAGGCTGTGAATCTGAAATAACAAGTGCTGCCCCAAGTGCTGATGCATTTGCAATTTCAGAAGTATAAACCAGTTTTGACGGATAAGCTTCTGTGATCAGATTCAGGAATAGTTCATTTTTTGAAAATCCTCCGGTTATGTAAAGATTTGCAGTCTCATCATTGGAAGGCAGTACCAGGTTTATTGCTTCAATGGTAAGGTCACATAATTCATTCATTAACTGATGGTAAGCTTCTTCAATGGAGCTAAACTCATACAGATCAATATAATCCTTCAAATCCCGCGAATCTGGTCCTGTTTTAAAGTATATTTTTTTCTCTTTGTATTTAGTCTTTAAGAACGTTGATAATTGCCTATCGGCTTTAACTTTTTTATAAGAGTCTTCTGACTTATTAAAATGAATTGTTAATTGTTTCACAGCTGTTTCGTGCAGATGTCCAAGGAATAATCTGGACGATTTTACCGGTTGCCTCGTGATACTCATATAGCAGAGACAATCATTGTCAAGTTGTTTTGCAGTTAATTTTTCAGTATTGAAGGGATTCATATTAATACACCAGGTTCCTGTTGATAAAAGCAGGAATTTACCCTTACTGCCTGCAAAATATGGAGCCAGTGAGGATGAACTATCATGAATACCAATTCCTATTTGTAGTTTTTTACCTTCAATAACAATTTCATTCAGTGTGCCGACTGGAACGGGCTCCGGCAAGATCAATCCCCGAACTTTAACCCATGGATGGTAACTCATATTATCGAAATCCCATAGAGCAGTATGGCATCCTATTGAGGTATGTTCTGCGTAGATCTTTCCGGTTAAGGTGTATGAGAGATACTGAGGAAAATGAAGGATGTGTTTAATTTTAGCAAACACATCCGGTTTAACTGCCTTCAGCCAAAGTGGTTGTATACCGGAATTGAGCATACCCAAGGCAGGAGAGGCTGTTCTCCTGCAAAACTCATCCCTCCCGCCATATCTTTTGTATAGGCTTTCCGGAATTTTTTCATCTATTGGCTTAAGATAATTATAGACAGGGGTTAGTCTTTTCCCATTCGCATCGAGATAGACAAGCGTAGCACCATAGGTTGTAAAATTAACTGTCTTCAGATCATATTTATCTGAATGTACCAATCTGATTAATGATTCTTTTATCCATTTTTCAATAAGCTCAATATCATCACATTCAAATCCATCATCATCCTTAATTTCCAGAAATTTTTCCTCTGTTTCAGAAACAACCTTAAGATCTTCATTAAACAGAATTAATTTTTTATTTGTCTTGCCGATATCAAATATGGCGATAACTGTCTCTTTCATAAATTATTATGTTCTATTAAATACGAAAAACATATTAAATAATAGTAGAGACGTTGCATGAAACGTCCCTACATATGGTCTACTAACAGATTTCTATCTTTTGAGAAGCACCTCTTTTTCGTACTTAATAATCTCTTCAATATAATCCTGTCCTACAGGGACTTTGTTTTTCAGACAGAAGTAATCCCAGACAGCTCCGAAAGGTTTGGATTTGAGCAACTCAAGAAATGCAAGTCTTTCAAAGTTTTTACCCTGCTCTTCAAATTTGACAAGTGTTTTAAATGGTTCAAGCAAAGCATACATAAAGGCCATCTGGGCGGAGCGCGTACCAATAACATATGCTCCTATCCTATTAAGGCTTGCATCAAAGAAATCGAGACCTACATTAACCCTGTTAAGAGCCTTACAGCGTACTATTTCCTGTGTAATAAGCAACAACTCTTCGTTAAAAGTAAGAACATGATCGCTGTCCCAGCGGACACCACGTGTAAGATGTAACAGGATCTCATCAACAAAATGGAGGATGGAAGAAATTTTATCACCCACCTGTTCAGTAGGATGAAAATGGCCGTTGTCGAGGGTTATCATTGTATTGTTTTTTATTGCATAACCCAGGTAGAAATCATGGGAACCTACCACCATCGACTCGGATCCTATTCCGAACAACTTGCTCTCAATCGAATCTTTAAGATGCTTTTTCGGGTATTTTACTGCAAAGATCTCATCCAAAGATTTTTTTAACTGTTTACGCAGAGTATTCCTATCAACAGGGGTGTCTTTAGAACCATCGGGTATCCATATATTATGTACTGCTGGAGTACCGAGTTGTTTTCCCATCTCAGCACTTATGGCTCTGCATCGTTTTGTATGTTCAACCCAGAATTTTCTGATTTTTTCGTTTTTGCTTGAAAGGGTAAAACCATCATCAGCATAGGGATGTGAAAAACATGTACAGTTGAAGTCAAGACCTATTCCCCTCTTCTTAGCCCAGTTGATCCAACCCTGATAGTGTTTTGTCTCGATCTGATCGCGGTCAACAAGCTTACCGCCAAATTCACCATAAATTGCATGAAGATTTAACCTTTGTTTTCCTGGAAGAAGCGACATTACCTTGTCGAGATCAGCTCTCATCTGGTCGATAGTTTTTGCTTTACCAGGAAAGTTACCAGTGGCCTGGATACCACCGCCACCAAGTACAGACCCTGCTTTTTCAAAACCACCAACGTCATCGGTCTGCCAGCAATGCAGGCTGATATTAATATTATCCATTTCAGAAAGCACCTGGTCGGTATCAACCCCTAATGCTGCATATTGTTCTTTTGCCAGCTCATATGACTTTTCAATAAGTTTCTTTTTCATACTCAATATTAATTTATATTTTCAATTATGATCTTTTACTTTTTCTTTTATACTTTTTTTTATTCATGAACTCACCCCCGCCACCCCCTCTCTACCACCTCTGCAGTCTGGCTCCTCCCTAAAATTAGCCAAAGGGCTAATTTTTTAACGGTCGTCCCTGTAAAGAGGGGGAAAACATCTGTCTCTTTGTTCTTTCCTTTTTACTTTCTACTTTCTACTTTCTACTTGATAAACCTATTCCATATAAAAAACCTGTTCCAAGGGAATCGTAACAGGAGAGTTATCCGGATTGGTTTCCATTATATCGGCCATATATTTCCACCACTTTTCAACAATTTCTGTGCTCCCGAGGTCCTGGGATGAACTTTCACCAGATTGTTCCTGATATGCAAATAAGGTATTAGTCTCTTCATCAAGAAAAATGGAATAATTCCCGATACCTTCATTTTTCAATAATCTGACAAGCTCCGGCCATATTTCACAGTGACGTTTTCTGTATTCTTCCTTGAAACCAGGAAGCATTTTCATCTTAAAACCAAATCTTTTTGTCTCCATATTGTTTAACCTAATTTTACAACAAACGTTGAAAGTATAAGAATAATAATTCCGATGATCAGTACAATAATGGTCTTTCTTTTAACTCCTTTCCATTCATTCAGGAAGATGCCCCAGATATTGCTTATTGCAATGTTCAGTGCCATCAGAATACTCCAGCCGAAGACAGCCATGCCTTCCGGAAGTTTACTGGAGCCCATTCCGAAAAAATGAAACTGGAGGAACCATAAGAATCCTGCCAGAAAGGTGAAAAACAGATTATTTAACAGAACACTTCCTGAAACTGAAAAATAATCTCTGTAGGTCTTATTTTTAATATTCAAATAACCGCAATAGATCAGGTTTGTAATAAATCCACCTAAAAGGATGAAGATAAGAGATGGATTTTTCTGGAACAGAGGATTACATCCATGAGCAAGAGCAACATTTTCAATGGGTTTAGCCGATTCAAATCCGAAATTGAAACAGGCGCTCATGACACCCGCGAAGACTGCAATAAAAATTCCTTTTTTAAGAGCAAATTCTTTAACGGCAGCCTTCTTCTCTTCATCAGTCATCTCTTTACTTTTAAGCGATCCGGCATAACCGATTATTGCAATTCCGGCCAACGTAACAGACACTCCAACAATGGTTAATATACCTGCTGTTGAAGAAAATAAGTTATCACCAGCGATGATGGGGGGTATCAATGTCCCAAAAGCTGCACAGAGACCTAATGCAATACTTTGCCCCAGTGCAACCCCCAGGTAACGTATGCTTAATCCAAATGTCAATCCTCCAAAGCCCCATAATGCTCCAAAAAACATAGCCATCAATTTGGCTGATGATGGTGCTTCATTAATAATCGGAAAAAGCTCTCCCTTTGGAACAAAGATAAATGCGAACAATATCGGAGCAATCAGCCAGGCTGCTACACCCTGGCTAAGCCAATAAGATTCCCATGCCCAAATCTTTACCTTTTTGAACGGGACATAAAAACTTGCAGCGCCTATACTTCCCAATGCTATTAATAAGATACCTGCAAATGGATTCATTTAATTTTTTTTTAGTTAAACGGAACCGCAATTTATAAACTTTCAGGAATGAAATTGACTTTTAGGATATTTTTTTATTCAGACAATTTTTTATAATCTTGATTTTTATTACCAATACTCTTAAATAATGAAATCCTTCAAACTCACTCTATTTCTGCTTTCTCTTTTTGGAAGTATTTATGCTCAGGATTTGTCTGTAAAAGACCTGACCTGTGAACATAAGAAAAATCCCATTGGGATTGATGTTACCCAACCAAGGTTCTCATGGAAAATTGCTGGAACAGGAAATAACATCATGCAAAGTGCATATTCCATCAGGGTTGCTACAGACGGGAAATTCTCATCCGGCAAAATAGTTTGGCAATCGGGAAAGACCGGATCGGATGAATCGGTTCTGCAGGCTTATAAAGGGCCGGAACTGAAATCAGGACTGAGATATTTCTGGCAGGTGAAAATATGGGATAATAAAGGAAGAGAATCAAAATGGAGCGAAGTAGCTTTCTGGGAAATGGGGTTGCTCTCACAATCTGACTGGAAAGCAAAATGGATTGAGATGGAAGGTGATACAATCCGATATTCCCCCTCCCCTCATTTCAGGAAGGAATTTCAGGTTGGAAAGAGTATCGCCAGCGCAAGGGTTTACGTTACATCTCATGGTTTTTATGAATTGCATCTGAATGGGAAAAAGGTTGGAGACCAGGTACTTACACCGGGATGGACATCCTATGGAAAAAGACTTCAATACCAGGTATATGATGTAACAGGTATGATAATAAAAGGCAATAATGCAATTGGAACTGTCCTGGGCGATGGTTGGTACAGGGGAACACTTGCATGGGGCAATAACTGGGCAATATATGGTAAAAGGCTTGGTCTTCTGTTGCAGTTAAAAATCACATACACCGATGGTTCTGAATCACTGATTGTCAGTGACGAGACATGGAAAGCTTCAAATAACGGTGCTATAAGGATGAATGACATTTATAATGGTGAAACATATGATGCAACTAAAAAACTTACAGGCTGGAATCTGCCTGGTTTTAATGATAATAACTGGTTGAAAGTCAGTATCGGGAATTATAAGAACAATCTCATAGCATCTGAGGGGTCACCGATAAGAAAAATTCAGGAAATCAAACCTGTTAAAATATTCCGGACTCCAAAAGGTAAACTGATTGTGGATATGGGTCAGAACATGGTTGGCTGGTTAAGGTTGAAAGTAACCGGTAACAAAGGAACTGTGGTCACATTACGCCATGCAGAGGTTATGGATAAGTTTGGGGAGTTTTATACAACAAATCTCCGTGCTGCCAAATGTCAGCTGACTTACACACTTGCAGGAACAGGTGAAGAGACCTATGAACCGAGGTTCACATTTATGGGATTCAGATTTGTTGAAGTCACTGGTTTCCCAGGCGAACTGACATCAGATAATCTTACAGGTGTTGTTGTCCATTCAGATATGGCAGTCACAGGTAGTTATGAAAGCTCAAACCCTCTTATCAACCAGTTACAACATAATATTCAGTGGGGCCAGAAAGGTAATTTTGTGGATGTCCCCACCGACTGTCCGCAAAGAGACGAGCGTCTTGGCTGGACTGGTGACGCTCAGGCATTTTGCAGGACAGCAGCTTATAATATGGATGTATCTTCATTTTTTACTAAATGGCTCAAGGATGTAGCTGCAGATCAGAAACCAGGAGGAGAGGTTCCTGACGTCATTCCTGATGTTTTAAACAAACAAGGGGCTTTGACAACGCAACCTTCAGCAGGCTGGGGTGATGTTTCTGTCATTGCACCATGGACCATGTACCTGGTATATGGTGACAAACGATTCCTTGAAACTCAATATCCCAGCATGAAAGCATGGGTGGAGTATATGAGAAAAAAAGCAGGTGACAGTTTTATCTGGAAAGGTGGAAGTAAATATGGAGACTGGTTGTTTTATCACCCGCCGGTTAATAACCATACAGAGCCGGATGGCTATACCGAACATGATTTTATAGCTACAGCATTTTATTCCTATTCAACAAGTATTCTCGCTGAAACTGCGAAAGTACTTGGTAAAACCGAAGATGAAAAGTTCTATAATGATCTGTATAAAAAGATAAAAGGGGTATTTATTAATGAATATGTTACAAATGCAGGAAGAGTAGGAACCAATTCACAGACATCATATGTACTTGCTTTGATGTTTGATCTCTTGCCTGAGAATCTTCGCGAAAAATCAGCTCGTTTTCTGGTCGAAGATATCAAGAGCAGGAGAAACCGCCTATCTACCGGTTTCCTTGGGACACCATACCTGTGCCATGTTTTGTCGGATAATGGCTATACCGACGTTGCTTATGATCTGCTTCTGCAGGAATCATATCCTTCCTGGCTTTATCCCGTTAAAATGGGCGCCACTACGATATGGGAACGCTGGGATGGTCAGAAAACCGACAGCACTTTCCAGGATCCGGGTATGAATTCATTCAATCATTATGCATACGGTGCTATAGGTGATTGGATGTACAGAGTATCGGCGGGTATTGAAACCATGAACCCTGGATATAAACATCTCATTCTTCAGCCGCATCCATCGAAAAAACTGACATATTCAAAAGCTTCATTTGAAAGCTCATACGGAACAGTTGCTTCCGGCTGGGAAAGAAAAGGAACGAAAATAATTGTCAGTGTAAAAATTCCGGCAAATACTGTTGCAACTATTATTCTGCCTGTAAATTCAACCTCAAAGGCAACTGAAAATGGTAAAGACATTTCTGTGAACAAGAATTTTTCCGACATAAAGACGATTGATAATAAAGTATTGATTGAAGCAGGATCAGGTGATTATGTTTTCGAATATATAGAAGAGTAACAAGCTAATTGTTTTTTCTTTAATTTAAGTGAAAGACACTTATGAATCCTGAAGAGTTAACAGGCCGGAATCTTGAAAATGAATTTATATTTTCGACCTCCAGAAGCGGTGGTCCCGGAGGGCAGAATGTCAATAAAGTGAGTACCAAGGTTGAGCTGAGATTTAATCTGGTCTCAACTTCACTCTTCACTGATTCAGAAAAAGAGATCATCTTCAGGAAACTGAAGAATAAAATAAATAAGGAAGGTGAACTGATACTCGTTTCCCAATCTGAACGCACTCAGCTAATGAATAAAAAGAAAGTAACTGAGAAGTTCTATGTTGTGGTTTCCAAAGCGCTTACTGTTCCTGTAAAACGAAGATCTACAAAACCCACGTTTGCATCAAAAGTTAAAAGACTGGAAGAAAAAAAGAATCGTGGGAATATTAAGAAACTGCGAAAAGATTCCGGCGGATCAACTGAAGAGCATTAAATAATACCTAATAGCTTAATTACCCAATAACAATCCTGAACAATAACAGTTGAATCGAAAAAAATGATCAAAAAAATACCAATTTAAGGCTTAATCCACCTTAACCTAAGATATGTCATAATATACAGATAAACAATTTAATAGGTATACAAAAATCAATAATAAAATATCGATTGTTAATAAAATGCTGATTGTGTTAATATTTTTTGTGGCCTGATGATACATTGTATTTATAGATTATTTACTTTCGTCATCAAATATTTTTTAGATAAACAGTTATTAATTTAAAACAAACTTAAAAAGACAAGGTGAAAATTCTCATCATCTGCTATGAATGCTAACAATAATGAGGCTACGACCCTTCATGGAGAGAGTCGCCTCGTGGGTTGTTCTTCTGATGAAGAACCTGGCGCGAAAACCACGTTTTTTTCGCAAAACGAAATCCCAATACCGTTAGTTAGCAACCGAAGTTCGGAGTTCATGCACCGCTACTTCCCCCTAACAACTATCGATTCCTGGAATGATTGGAAATGGCAACTTCGGAATGCTATCAACAGCATCGAAGATCTAAAGAAAATCATGAAATTATCCGATAAGGAGATTATGGCTATTAACAATCTTAAAGGCCGTCTTCCTCTGAGGATTACACCGTATTTTGCATCATTGATTTACGACAGCAAACCTTTACATCCTTTACGTCGCAATGTAATACCGGTTGTGGAAGAACTTCTTGAGTCAAGCAGCGAACAGTCCGATCCACTGCATGAGAAATCATTTTCTCCTGTTAAAGGGATTGTTCACAGATACCCCGACAGGGTTCTTTTTACAGTTACCCAGGTTTGTTCAAATTATTGCAGATATTGTACCCGTTCACATTCTGTCGGAAAACTTGATAAACTCGGGAGACAGGATTATGAAAAGGCATTTAATTATATAGCCAGCCATAAGGAGGTTAGAGATGTTATTATCAGTGGCGGTGATCCGCTTACTTTAAGTGATGAGACACTCGATTACATCCTTTCAAACATCCGGCGTATTGAACATGTTGAGATTATCAGAATAGGAACAAGAATTCCTGTGGTTTTACCGCAGCGAATTACTGATGGTTTGATTAATATACTCCGAAAATATCACCCTCTCTTCATTAGCCTGCACTTTTCTCATCCCGCAGAAATAACTGATGAATGTGCTAAGGCATGTAATAAACTTGCCGATGGTGGATTCCCTCTTGGAAGCCAGACTGTTCTTCTTAAAGGTATTAATGATAACGTTCCTACAATTAAGGAACTTATGCACAGATTACTTAAAATAAGGGTAAGACCATATTATCTTTATCAATGCGATCTGATACCCGGTTCTGGACATTTCAGGACTACCGTTAAAAAAGGTCTGGAAATAATTAAGGGACTGAGAGGCTTCACCAGTGGATATGCAGTACCTACGTTTGTCATTGACGCTCCCGGCGGTGGAGGCAAAATTCCTTTGCTACCAAATTATGTTGTAGAACATAATGATGAACATATTGTAATGCGTAACTACAAGGGTGTATTATGCGAATATCCTGAAAATTAGGGCAAACAGATGAAAATTGGCTTAACATTTGATTTACGGTCATGGTATATTGACCGTGGATATTCCATGGATGAAACTGCCGAATTTGACAAGCAGGAAACAGTCGATGCACTTGAAAATTCCTTAAAATTGATGGGGCATGAAACAGAACCTATCGGGAACACTTTTCAACTCATTGAGGCCCTTGCTTCCGGCAAACGATGGGGAATGGTTTTTAATATTGCTGAAGGATTGTACGGAGATGGAAGGGAATCAGTTGTTCCTGCCATTCTTGATCAGTACAAAATACCTTATGTATTCAGCGGTCCCGTAACTATGGGATTATCGCTAAACAAACATTTTGCAAAGCTCGTTGTAGCTGCTGCAGGGGTTCCTGTAAGCCCGGGTTGTCTGATGACTGAATTGAAAGATTTAGATAAGTGCAATCTAAAATATCCTCTCTTTGTCAAGCCAGTTTCGGAAGGCACAGGAAAAGGGATTACGGAAAAAAGCCTTGTGAATTCTTCAGGAGAACTGAAGACAATGGTTGAGTGGATACTTAAAGAGTTCAAACAACCGGCACTGGTTGAAGAATATCTTCCTGGCCGTGAGTTTACTGTCGGTATTGCAGGTTCGGGAGATGATGCAGTTGCAATCGGAGGAATGGAAGTAATTTGTGCAAATAATCTCCCCTATTCTGTCGAAGTTAAGGAGAATTATCTGGATTACTGTAAATATACTCCTCTCGATGCTGATATTATTGATGAATGCAAATCAGTCGCACTCCATGCCTGGAAAGCCTTAGATGCAGTCGATGCCGGAAGAGTTGACCTGAGAGCCGACCGTAACGGAAAGATATGTTTCATTGAAGCAAATCCGCTTGCCGGGCTTAACCCCATTCATTCAGACCTGCCGATCTTATCACGGATGTATGGTATTGAATACCAGACATTAATGGAGATGATCATGAAGTCGGCTATCAAAAGGATTAAGAAGTAGGAAGTAGGAAGTCGGAAGTCGGAAGAAAGAAGTTAGATGTAAGAATTTGAAGGATCATGAAAAGATGCTGTATTATTTATAATGAACCCCGCGAAGGTGCTCTTGCCGATGAACTTGATGTCCTCGACCAGGTGGCTTATATTGAGAAACACCTGAAAGAACTTGGAATTGTCGTTTACAGAAAGGGTGTTACCACCAGGTTCATGGAAGAGATTGCAACCCTGGCAGGTGAGAAACCTGATTTTGTTTATAATCTTGTAGAATCGATAAACAATAAGGGAGAACTTAGTTATTTCATTCCGGCTCTTCTGAATCTGTATTCGATTCCATATTCCGGCAACCCTCTTGAAGCTATTTTTATTACTAGCAGTAAAACACTTGCTGGGAAAGCCATGAAAAATGCAGGGATACGGATCCCGGGGTCTTATTCTCTATCGCAAATCAACCTTCTTACTGCTGGTCAGAAATATATCGTTAAACCGATCTGGGAGGATGGATCACTTGGAATTACAGGGGATTCGGTGTTTGAATACAAACCCGGTTTTGAAGAAAAGTTAAAGGGACTTGATGATTCTCATTGGTTTATTGAGGATTTTATTGATGGCAGGGAATTTAATATCAGTGTATTGGCAGGAAAATATGGTCCTGAAGTGCTGCCTCCTGCCGAAATCGTCTTTTTGAATTATGATGAAAACAAACCAAGGATAGTTGATTTCAAAGCTAAATGGGAAATGGATAGCTTTGAATATATAAACACGGTCAGGGAGTTTCCCGGAAACAGCCTGAACAAAAAATTAAAAAAAAACCTAAAAGATACAGCCCTCGCCTGCTGGCTTTTATTTGGATTAAAGGGCTATGCCAGGGTCGATGTAAGAACTGACAATAATGATAATGTTTATGTCCTTGAAGTAAATGCCAATCCATGTATATCACCTGATGGCGGATTTGTTATT
>JAUYBT010000136.1 GCA_030692905.1 Bacteroidales bacterium | reverse complement strand
ATTGCAGCTTCATCTCCTTCAAGAAGAAGAATCCTCGGATGTGAAGGAAGTGCAGAAGTTTTGTTTTCAATCTGGGCACACGCCGTAAAACTGATGAGCCATAAAATAACAGAGAGCTTTAAAATTAGCAGGTTAGCCTTCATAGAGTTTATTTTAAAATTGCGGCAGTAAAGTAATGTAAAAATCCTGAAAATAGTGATCATGTTGTTAATGTTCTATATTTGTGTAAAGGATATGAAGGTAAAATAATCATATGAAGATTCCTTCACGATACGATTATAAAAATGGACATTCTGTCGGACTTCTCAGAAGCGGAGAGTCGTATTTTGCTGCATGCGAGAAGGCGATTGATGAAGCAAAACATTACATTCATTTTCAGACATATATTGTCGCAGATGATGAGACCGGCAGACGTTTTATGAATGCTTTGATCAGAGCTGCGGATAGAGGAGTAAGTGTTTACTTTCTGCTTGATGCTTATGGAGGTGGAGGTTTTTCGAAAGATCTGACAAAAAAGGTAGAAGAAGCCGGTATTCTTTTTCGTATGTTTTCTCCGGGATTAGTTACTAAGGGTTTTCAGTTAAGTCTGAGGCTCCATCATAAAGTTTTGTTGGTTGATGGTAATATTGCAATTATTGGAGGAATGAATGTTGCCAACCGCTACTATGGTACACCTGACTTGAAAGAGTGGCTCGACTTTGCCATTTTATTAAAAGGTCCGGAATGTGCTCATGTTCTGTTCATTCTTAAGAGACTCTGGAACAAAGCATTTATCTCCACGAAGGAGCGTTCGAGAGAAACTGTTCACAATCCTTCAATTTATGATGATGATGTCAAAGTAAAAGTATTAGAGAATAACTGGTACAGGAATAAAATAGAGATATTGAAAAGCTATCGTTCCGCTATGAAACATGCACAGGACCGGATGATAATTTTTGCCAGTTATTTTCTGCCGGGACGAAATGAACGTAAGCTCCTCAGGAATGCGAGTCGTCGGGGAGTCGACATAAAAATTGTTCTGTCGGCCGAATCAGATGCGCCTGTATTTAAAAGAGCAACCAGTTTTCTTTATGATTTTATTCTGCGTAATAATATTAAGATTTACGAATACCTTCCATCAAACCTTCACGCTAAAGTAGCCACTGTTGACGGTAAATGGAGCACAATCGGAAGCTATAACATGAACCACCTGAGCGATTATGGCAGTATCGAAATGAATGCAGACATCCTCGATAACCGTTTCGCAGGGCGGTTTGAGGAACTTCTACTGGAGATCATCGAAAAGGATTGCCGCCAGGTTACAGTCGAGGAGTATATTCACCGTAAAACCCGGCTTTCCCGGCTTTCAGACTGGTTCTCCTACCAGATGATAAGGATAATGATGAGGCTTATGTTCATGCTAACCGCAAAACATAAGTAAACTAACATTTAAAACTGATGGAAACTCATTGACACAAATTCCATCACTTTTGGTAATGAAGCTCTCCAGTATGTCCAGGTATGACCGCCATCACGGATCCTGAATTCGTGAGGTATCTCTTTCTTGCGCATTGCAATATGTACAAGGGAATTACCTTCATAAAGAAAGTCATCATCACCACAGTCGATATACCACCTTACAGCTTTTTTCTGAGCATCAGGCATGTTTTCGATGAGGTTCAAAACACTATAGCGCTTAAAATATGATTCCTTGTCTGCATCTGTTATGCCTTCAACCCCCTGCCACAACCTGTAATCCTTCAATGCCTCAATATTTTTCGGGCCGGTGGCTGCGCTGAGCGGACAAGCTGATGAAAACAATTCGGGATGATGCAGGGCATAAATGAAAGTGCCTTCACCACCCATTGATAAACCTGCAATAGCCCGATATCTTTTATCGGCTTTTATCCGGTATGTCTTTTCAATAAAGGGCATGAATTCCTGGAAGAAAAAATCCTCATACAGCCATTCTCCCTTAACATCATTTACGTAGCCACGTTTTCCGGTATTGGCATCAGGCATTACAATGATCATTGCAGTTGCAATCCCTGTCTTTATGGCTTCATCGGTAATATTCAGAACTTCACCGAATTGCACCCATCCTGTCTGATCATCACCTGCTCCATGCAACAGGTACAGAACAGGATAGCTGCGCTGGGAAGTCTCGTAATCGGGGGGAAGATAAATGGCATATTTCCGATCCATTTTTAATAATTTACTCGGCATCGAAAGGTTATCTGAAACCTTCCCTGTCTGGGCCATCAGGATTGATGAAATGGTTAAAATGAAGAATAATGATAAAAGTTTTTTCATGGTTTGAAATTTATGAATTTGTACCTTTTTAGATTATGATTGGAAAGATATCAAAAAATTTTAAATATCACTTCTGTAATTTTGTGATTAGTTCTTTAACCACGGATAACACGGAGAAACACGGATTAAGATAACTGTTAACTCCGTGTAATCCCGTGTACTCCGTGGTAAATATTCTTTTCCCGCAGATAAGGCAAATCTTCGAAGATATAATCCGCAGATTTTCTATTCTCAGAGAGTGTGAGAAAGTATTATTTCTTATAATTGTAAATAAAATCTTCAGGATGAAACTTCAACTTTTCAATATATCAAACTTTAAAGTCGATGGTGGTGCCATGTTCGGGGTTGTTCCTAAAGTGTTATGGTCAAGGGTTTATTCTTCTGATGAGAATAACCTCATCGTTCTTACACTCCGATCGCTCGTTATAGAAACAGATGAGCATGTTATTCTTGTAGACACGGGCTGGGGAGATAAGCAGGATGAAAAATTCTTTCGTCATGTTTATCTGCATGGGGGAGAAGGGCTTACTGAAGGGTTAAATCGAAGAGGGTACAAACCGGAAGATATTACAGATGTGGTTCTGACTCATCTTCATGCCGACCATTGCGGCGGAGGGGTCAAGAGAAATAAAGGAGGAAACGGATATGAACTGACTTTCCCTGAAGCAACCTATCATGTCAGTCGTACACAGTGGGAATGGGCTGTAAAAAATAATGTCAGGGAAGCAGATTCATTCCTCGATGAGAATATTATTCCGATAATGGATAGCGGTCATCTTAACCTGGTTGATGAAGAAGGCGAGTTGTTCCCGGGTTTTTCTGTAAGAATTTGTTACGGACATACCCCCGGACTGATTATACCGGTGATTAAATATAAAGATAAAACCCTGGTATATACCGGCGACCTTATTCCAACAGTCGCACATATACCGGTTATCTGGAATATGAGTTATGATATCGGGTCGCTTAAAACAATAGAAGAAAAAGAAAAAATTCTTGAGGAAGCTTTGGATGGGGGTTACATCCTTGTTTTCCAACACGATGAACATGTTGAGTGCTGTACCCTTGAAATGACTCCAAAAGGAATCAGAGCTAAAGAAAAATTTGATTTCAAAGAGATTTACTAATCATTGTTAATAAAATAACACAACATATATGGCAGATTTTATCTATGAGAAACCATTTCAGATTGAGAGGGACTCAACTACCTACCGGCTGCTTTCAAAAGATTATGTGAAAGTTGCTGAAGAAGGGGGAAGAAAGATACTTAAAGTGGATCCGAAAGGTCTGGAACTTCTTGCAAAAGAGGCTGTATCTGATCTCTCTTTTTATCTCCGGACCTCTCATCTTGAGAAGCTCGCTAAAATTCTTGATGATCAGGAAGCAACAAATAATGACCGTTTTGTGGCATATATGATGCTCAGGAATACAGTTATCTCAGCAAAAGGAGATTTACCATGGTGCCAGGATACTGGAACAGCTATTGTAATTGGTAAGAAGGGAGAGCAGGTATGTACCGGGGTGAACGATGCGGAATTCCTTTCAAGAGGAATATATGATACATATAGGGAGAAAAACCTGAGATATTCACAGATCGTACCTTTCACAATGTTTGATGAGAAAAACACCGGGACCAACCTGCCTGCACAGATTGATATTTATGCTACCGAAGGCAATACCTATGAATTTCTTTTCATTACAAAGGGGGGCGGTTCGGCTAATAAAACTTTTCTCTATCAGCAGACCAAATCGTTACTTAATGAAGAGTCGCTCATAAAATTTGTAAAGGAGAAAATAAAAGAACTTGGTACCTCAGCCTGCCCCCCATATCATCTTGCTCTTGTAATAGGAGGAACTTCTGCGGAAGCTACACTTAAGACAGTAAAGGAAGCTTCAGCAGGTTACCTCGATCATCTTCCCACCACAGGTAATGCGAGCGGACGGGCGTTCCGCGATATTGAATGGGAGAAGAGGATTGAAAAGATTTGTCATGAATATGGTGTGGGAGCTCAATTTGGCGGTAAGTACTTTGTTCATGATGTGCGGGTTATCCGGCTTCCCCGCCATGCAGCTTCATGTCCCGTTGGTCTGGGAGTAAGTTGCAGTGCTGACAGGAACATAAAGGCTAAGATCAACCGGGATGGTATTTTCCTTGAAGAACTTGAACGGAATCCTGCACGTTTCATGCCTGCAAAAGCGCCGGAACTCGAAAAGCCTGTTGAGATAAATCTCGATCGCCCGATGAAAGAGGTGCTTGCTGAACTTACAAAATATCCGGTTAAGACCAGGCTGAGTCTTACCGGTACGCTCATCGTTGCCAGAGATATTGCTCATGCACAGATCAAGAAGATGATAGATGAAGGCAGGCCAATGCCGGAGTATTTTAAGAACCACCCAATTTACTACGCAGGACCGGCAAAAACACCTGTAGGGATGCCATCGGGAAGCTTTGGTCCCACAACAGCCGGACGAATGGATTCGTATGTGGATCTTTTTCAGAGTCTTGGGGGATCGCTTATTATGGTAGCAAAAGGAAACCGAAGCAGACAGGTTATCGAGGCTTGTAAAAAATATGGAGGGTTTTATCTCGGATCAATCGGTGGACCGGCAGCTATCCTTGCAGCAGAGAATATAAAATCGGTGGAGATGGTTGATTTTGAAGATCTTGGAATGGAAGCTGTGCGCAAGATAAGGGTTGAAAATATGGCGGCTTTCATCATTACCGATGATAAGGGGAATGATTTTTTCGATGAATACAATAAATAACGTAGTAGGGACATGCCATGGCATGTCCCTACTGCAGAACCTCAATTATAAAAATATCGTGCCGGTCAAGATTTAACCAGTATTTAATTGAGTTTTTCCTTACAAGCTCCCAGTAAATATTGCTGTCAAGACCGTAAACAAAATTTATCTCTTTAAGCTCAGAGCTGATCTTCTCTGCGATTTCAGGCTTTAGCGTCAGTCGTATCTTACGGTTCATATAGGTGAATTCAGCGGACGGAATAGTCGGGGTGTCGTTCTTAACTGTCAGTAACCCATGTCCCGGAGTTGCTCCTGTGCTGACCTGTATACCGTCGTTCATACAACTCAGAGGAGGAACAGAACCTGCAAATGAAATTGCACTGAACTCGTCCACACCTGTATTAAAATATTCCCTTGCCCTTATTCCCATCTTAACCCCTACAATAGCAAACACACCAAGATGCCGGTGCAACTCATTGGAAATTACTCCTGATATCCACTCATCTATTCCGTATTTTTTAACTATTTCAGCAACAAATGGCTCAATATCAGCAAAATAAAATGAAGGATCAACTGGGAAATCCTTAATTACCTGATTTTTAGAAACTGTTTCCCCTGCAAGTATTTTAAGTGAGTTCTCTCTCAGAATATGAATGTTTCCAGGTGAACTCTCAAAATCATTAGCTTCTGAACCTTTTTGAAATAGTCCGGGATAATGAAGATAAAGGGCAACCATTTCATCATTCCCTGTAAATGAATATTTATGGTTTTTTGCAACCTCTGATTTGAAGAATCCGGAAATCCTGTTTGCATAAATTGTCGGTATCTCCGAAATTGCTTTTATCATGGCTTCATTGTAAAAAATCTCTTCCCCCAACCCACTGACTACTCTGACAGGGATATCTCCTTTTAAAACCTTTTCAGCCGACGACATATCGATCTTAAAATTAAGCCCATTTTTTTCATCAGGTCCATCGGCACTCCAGATTATCTCTTTCACCTGTTGTTTGAAAGCCGGGAGCTCTTTCATTGCTAAAGATGCGGTTGACATCCCACTCAGGCATAAAAAACTCACTTTCGTTTTTTCAATTGAAAGGATCTCTTTTATTAAGCTGATGCAGTCCGGTGCATCTTTCTCATCCAAACCACTCTCTTCTCCCCATTCAGTATTTAATGCAACTGCGAAGTCCGGTGATTTGAAAATACTGCTTCTGTTTACCCCGACTGGCAGACCTTCATGGTAAAATGAATTGAGCAGACTTCTTACCTTTATGTATATAGTACCGGTGTTGAGTGACCCCGGAGAAACTGTTATCGCCAGAACCCTGACGTCGGGAGAGGCCAGCAGCATGGTGATAGCTTTCATATCATCTATGCCACCGTCGGTGTCAATAATCACATAATGGTTTGGCTTCCAGGGATGTGAAAATGAAGATATACATATTGCAAAACCTAAAAGAAAAATCAGAAGCCTTTTCATTCAAATTAAAATTTGACTACAAAAATACTATTTAACCTATAAAAATCATAAAAAGATTGTCTCAAAAATACACCACCTCCCCACTGACGATACCGTCAGTGGTACTCCTCCTCTGAAGAGGAGGAGAAAGTTATAATACTGTATTTCAATACTTTCCCCTCCTTTTTAAAGGAGGGGTGTCATGCCAGTAGGGTCATGACAGGGTGGTTATGATCACTTTTTAAATAGCTTCCGACTAAAATTTTAAAAATGAAAATCAGTAATGCCTGCATCAGGTGAAAAATATTTTTTTATCTTGAGCCTCACAAATTTTGAATTATGAAGAGATTTCTTTTATGGTTTTTCCCCGGGCTGATTGTCGGGGTATTGCTTATCCTCGGAGGAGGTAAAGCCCTGCATATGACATCGACAAATGATTACTGTGTCTCCTGTCATATTCATCCCATGGCAGATGCATCATGGAAAAAATCTGTTCATTATGATACACAATCGGGGTACAGGGTTGCCTGTGTTGATTGTCATCTTCCTCCGAAAGGCGATGGGTATCTCTGGGCAAAAGGAACAACAGGGTTGCGTGATTTGTGGAGCAAGTGGACAAAGGATTCTGCTTCTTTTAACTGGGAAGACCGCGGGAGGCTCGAAGTTGCACGTACTTATGTTTATGAAAGCAGTTGTATCAAATGTCACGAAAACCTTTTCCCTGCAAAGCTGACAAAAGCCGGGGAGGATGCACACCTTTATTATACACAGACAAAAAAAACGGATGAACTGCATTGCATAAACTGTCACCTGAATGCGGGGCATTTTATTGAAGGATATACTCATGGCAGTAATACCACTTTCGGAAGTGTCTCTTCTGCTGCAAAAGAGGTGTTTACAGAACCCACAAAAGTTACCGGATTTAAAAGTTATACAGAGCGTATTCCCAAATCGCCTATTTCATTTAATATGGTTGCTATTCCGGGTGGAACATTTAAAATGGGAAGCCCTGCTGATGAGCCTTTCAGAAAAGAAGATGAAGGCCCTGCCAGGGAGGTTGAGCTAAGCCCCTTCTTTATGGCTGAGATTGAAGTCTCCTGGGATGAGTATCTTGCATTCTATGTTCAGACCGCTGCCGAGGGTCGTTCCACTGATACGGAAGGTTTAAGAAATAAAGTGGCATCGGCGACTGATGCTATTTCCGGAGCAACACCACCATACGGGCAGCCTGATCAGGGCTGGGGATTGGGTCAACGGCCGGCAATTTCTTTTTCTTATCATGCTGCAGAAACCTATTGTAAATGGCTGACTTCAGTAACCGGTAAGACCTACCGCCTTCCGACAGAAGCAGAGTGGGAATATGCCGCCAGGGCAGGAACAGCAGGCCCCTATTTTTTCCCTGGAGATCCCAGGAAATTTGAAAAGACAGGATTAAAGGCAAAACTTTCGAAAAACGATACAACGGTAATTAATACCTATATAATATATAAAGGTAACAGTCCGACGAAAACCCAAACTCCCGACCGGGTAAAGCCAAATCCTTTTGGTTTGAGGAATATGTCGGGTAATGTGGCTGAGTTCTGTTCCGACTGGTATCAGGCAGATGCATATTCACAATACCCCGAAGGAATCATCAAAGATCCCAAAGGCCCCGAAGAGGGAACTGAACATGTTGTGAGAGGAGGTTCATTGTATAGTACAGCAGATCTTTTGAGAAGTGCCGCCCGCGATTATACCAGAACCGGGTCGTGGTTAAAAACCGACCCGCAAATGCCGAAAAGTATCTGGTGGTACTCCGACTGTTTCAATGTAGGGTTCAGAGTAGTGTGTGAATATGATGAAAAGACCGGAAATATTGAAGTGAAACAATAAGGTTAAAAAGGATTTTTCTTAATAAAGTGATCAAAAATTTCTAAAAAATTTGTTTTTTAACAAATCACTGTTTATATTGCATGAATATTTACCAGTTTTCATTATAGAAAAAGTAACAACCCCAAAAGGGAGAGAATTAAAATGACCGGGAAATTGATTATAATAAAATGAGTGTAAGTTTTACACTTATATTTATTGTTTGTTTTTATTATCCAATAGCAAATTACGCGGAACGCGGACCCCGGTACGCGGAACTTTTAAACTTAGAATTTTGAACTTTGAACAATTATTAACAATCCTAATTTCTAACTATTTATTAACTAACTAACAGTGTAACAGTATGAAAAAAACTCCCAACTACTTTTGGCCTTTAAAGCCAAATGTGAATTTTCACAAGTTACTGCTAACTATGAAAATTATGACTATTCTTCTGTTCTGTGGATTGGCTCTTCCTGCCTATTCACTTACTACAGAAGTCCCTTCCGGTAATGATCTCCTGGGATCTGTTGCTGACCAGCAGCAAATCCGAGTCACAGGAACGGTTACCGACGCATCAACCGGCGAAGTAATGCCCGGTGTAAACATACAGGTTAAAGGTACTGCTATTGGTGCTATTTCCGACGGAAGCGGAAAATTCTCAATCTCTACTACCGACCGGAATGCAACTCTGGTATTTTCCTTTGTCGGTTATACTGACCAGGAAATTCCTCTGGCCGGGAGAATTGTTATTGATGTGGCACTTAAGGCATCAATAACAGGTCTCGATGAAGTTGTCGTTGTTGGTTATGGTACCCAGAAACGTGCAAACGTTGTTGGTGCAGTTACTTCAATCTCCGGAGCTTCTATCGCGTCAATTCCTGCTTCATCTGTAACTAACGCTATTTCCGGACGTCTGCCCGGTTCTGTTATAATCCAGGATACTGGCGAACCAGGGGATTTAGATCCAAGAATTCTGGTTCGTGGCCGTTCAACAATGGGAACCAGTAGATCCAGTACTGCCCCGCTTGTTGTAGTCGACGGTATAATCGGCCGTAACATGGAGGACATTGACCCGGTTGATATTGAAAGCCTTTCGGTACTTAAAGATGCCTCGGCTGCTATTTATGGTGCACAGGCTGCCAACGGTGTTATTCTTATTACCACAAAAAGAGGTAAGGAAGGATTGCCCAGGCTTAACTACCAGTTCTACCAGGGCTTCTTGACACCTACTATAGTACCCCAAACCACAAATGCTGCACAATATGCAACTATGCTTTCAGAGTACCAGGTTGCAGAAAGCAAGTCACGTACCTACAGCGATGCCGATATTGCACTTTTCGAAAGCCATGCAGATCCATGGGAGCATCCCGACAGCGACTGGTATGGTGACCTTATTAAAAATTGGACTACCAGCTTCAAGCACACATTATCACTTGATGGTGGCTTTAAAGGTATGACATATTATTTCTCAGCCGGTTTAAGGGGTGACGAATCGTTCTACAAACAGTCTTCTACAACCTATAAGCAGTATAATATTCGTTCAAAGCTTGATCTTCCTGTTACCGACTGGTTAAAAATCTCCTATGACTTTGGTATGATCCAGAATAATAATACTTATCCGCGTAACAGTGCCGGGTCTATAGTTGGACAGGCCACTCGTCTTCTTCCTACACAATGGTCATTCTGGCCAACCGGTGAGCCGGGTCCCGATATCGAGTATGGTGACAACCCTGTTGTAACTTCAACATTCGAGACAGGTAAGGACGAGCAGAAAACTTACCAGATGCAGAATACATTTAAGGTAAGTGTATCACCTTCATTTATTAAAGGTCTTACACTGAACGGACAGTTTAACTATGACGTTAATAACTTTTACCGCAAGAGGTTCTTCCAGCCGTGGCTACTCTACTTCCCGGTCTGGAGCTCTGCTGTAAGAAATTCACAGGGATATATTACAAGCATGGACCTGACACCAACACCACGCGGACTTTCGTCACCTGAAAACAGAGAAAATTATGAGAGGACGATCAGAAGGACTATCAACATTGACGCACAGTATGCAAAAACATTCGGTGACCATAGTATTTCTCTGTTTGGCGGTTTTGAGCAATACACCAGGGATAATAATGACTTCGAAGCATACAGGAAGTACTATATCTCAACTCTTATTCAAACGATAGATGCCGGTGGCCTGACAGAAGCAACCAACGCAGGAGAGCTTTCTGTTTATGCACGCAAATCATATATCGGACGTGCCACTTACGGTTACAAAGGAAAATACCTTGCTGAAGTATTGATTCGCGCTGATGGTTCACTGAAATTCCCTCTTGAAAGCCGCTGGGGTTACTTCCCCGGATTACTGCTGGGATGGCGTGCATCTGAAGAAGATTTCTGGAAAAACAACATTCCGTTTGTCAACTTCTTTAAGCTGAGAGTATCTTATGGTAAGATGGGGATGGACCCTGGTTCTTCGTTCCAGTATATCAACAAGTTTGCCCTGACTACAGGACCTACATTTGGCACCGGCTCTGCAATCGAAACTGTCACTTACCCCTCGAGTGTTGCCAATCCGGTTATTACATGGGAGACTCAGACAACCAAGAACATCGGTTTCGACTCCAAGTTTCTGAACGACCTTCTGCATTTAAATGTTGAAGTCTTCAAAAATATAAGGGAGGATATTCTTGCACCAAGAGATGCTTCTGTTCCTGGTTTTACAGGCCTTTCTCTCCCCAATGAGAATATCGCAACGGTTGATAACAAAGGATTTGAACTTGATGCCGGAATTCATAAATCTGTCTCTTCTGATTTTCGCATCGATCTGACAGGAAACATCAGCTGGAACCGTAATGAAGTTGTGTTTATGGATGAACCTGA
The DNA here is from genome assembly GCA_030692905.1 of Bacteroidales bacterium. GTDB lineage: Bacteria > Bacteroidota > Bacteroidia > Bacteroidales > VadinHA17 > LD21. The sequence continues at coordinate 727 of JAUYBT010000136.1, read as the reverse complement.
AAGAAACGTTGCATGGCAGGTACGAACAGGACATCCATTTGGTGCAACCTTAATCTATGATTGTATTGGTGTTTTTGCCGACCAGGCAGCTGTTGATGCTTATCCTCACATGGCTGGTGCCGAGCCGGGAGATCTGATCTTTGCAGATACTGACGGTAATGGTTCAATTAGCAGCGATGACCAGATTCTGATTGATGGTACCGATGCTCCAGAGATCTTCTATGGTTCTTCGCTGGATGTTTCATGGAAGGATTTCTCCCTTTCTGTTCTCATACAGGGACAGGGAAAATACCTGAGACTAAATTATGCTGACAACCGCCGTGGTGAAGCAGGTAACTATTTCATGTGGAATTTTGAGAACAGGTGGACTCCTTCAAATACAATCACCGATGTGCCAAGGGCATATAACAGGGGCGACTACTACTGGAATTTTGATACTAGAAGAAGCACATACTATTATGATAATATGGCCTACTGCCGTTTGAAGAATCTTGTTCTTACTTATACCATCCCGTCTCAGTTATATAAGCGTTTTGGAATATCAAGGGCAAGTGTATATTTCGCAGGGAACAACCTTGCACTGATCTGGGCGGCACAGAAGAATTTCGATCCTGAAATTGGTGCTCCTATGGTCTATCCTGCAATGAAGACTTTTGCCATTGGTGCTAACGTTACGTTTTAATTAATTGAGTAACCTTTAAATAATATAAATATGAAAAAAATAATT
>JAUYBT010000103.1 GCA_030692905.1 Bacteroidales bacterium | reverse complement strand
TTAAATTAGAGAAATGATTAATAATAAAACCATAGAAAAATTCAGAGATCTTGCAACCCCGTTTTATTACTATGATCTTGATGTTTTAAGATCTACCCTTGATGTTGTAAAAAAAGAGTCAGAAAACTCAGGATATAAAGTACATTATGCTGTAAAGGCCAACTCAAATCCCAGAATCCTTAAAATCATTTCTTCTTATGGATTCGGAGCCGATTGTGTAAGCTGGAATGAAATAGCTGCTGCAATAACAGCGGGTTTTAGTCCTTCAGAAATCGTATTTGCGGGTGTAGGTAAAACTGATAAGGATATCGAAGCTGCGCTTAAGACAGATATATATTGTTTCAACTGCGAATCAATACCTGAAATTGAGGTTATTGATCAGTTAGCTTCAAAGCAGAAAAAAACTGCCCGCATCGCATTAAGGATCAATCCATACATCGAGGCTCATACCCATAAGTATATAACTACCGGTATTGAGGAGAGTAAGTTCGGAATCAATACATGGGAGCTCGAAGAGGTAATAAAAAGATTATCATCCCTGAAAAATATCAGACTGATCGGTATGCATTTTCACATAGGTTCTCAGATTACGAGAATGTCGGTATTCAAAAGTCTGTGCGCCCGTATAAACGAGCTGCAGGAATGGTTTATTTCCCGCAGTATTGATTTAGAGATCATTAATGTCGGTGGTGGACTAGGGATTGATTATGAAGATCCTGACAAAGATCCCCGCTTCAAGGAGTATTTTTCATTATTGAATGAGTTCATAGAACTCCGTCCCAGACAGAAGCTCCATCTGGAACCGGGCCGCTCTATAACCGGACAATGCGGGAGCCTTATTTCAAAAGTCCTGTTTATTAAAAATGGTAGTAATACTATCTTTGCCATCATTGATGCAGGTATGACTGACCTGATACGGCCAGCCCTTTATCAGGCTCACCATAAGATAGAAAACCTATCATCAGAAGGGAATTTACATCGCTATGATGTGGTTGGGCCTATATGTGAATCTTCAGATACATTTGCTAGGTATATTGAACTTCCTGAGACACGAAGAGGAGACATTATTGCGATCAGATCAGCTGGAGCATATGGAGAAGCGATGGCATCAAGATATAATCTCAGAGACCTTCCTTCAGCAGTATTTTCTGATGAGATTAAACTGGATTAGATGAGCGTATTACCGTTAAGCCGTTGAACCATTACACCATCTCACCGTCACAAACTTGGAACATTATCTGCCAGCTCTGCAGCCTGTCGTCTCGGTCCTGATTTTATCAACTATCTTCAGTGGCAATTTATTTGGATGATTATGTGCAATTGGTTTCTTTCGAACAAATCCTTGCCGTCCATTCTTTTCAAATGCTTTTTTCCAAATATAAAAAGATGATTTAGAAACGACGAATGCTCATTGGCTTTCCAATTATCAACACTTATGTTAGCATATTCAAGAACAACAATTTTATATCGTAATTTAAGGATTTCCTTTACCTCTTTATTCATAATTTGTACCTTCCTTTAACACATTCCAATTTAATTAAAAGTGTCCAAGAAGGTCTGACGTATTTACAGCTATTACAAAATATATCAAATGCATTCTAATATTTAATATTGCTTATATAAATTATAATACCGATTTTTGCAAAAGTTTATATATCAAAAAAGATCCAAATATCAAAAGAAATAGTAAAATATGAATCAACTTTTTGCTAGAAAACCTCTCGAGTTACTTCTTGAAGAAATGAAAGGTGAAAACCGCTTACGCAGAATCCTTGGTCCTGTAGCACTTACAAGTTTGGGTGTTGGAGCAATCATAGGTACAGGAATATTTGTTCTAACTGGTGTAGCGGCACATGATAAAGCAGGTCCAGCACTAATTTTATCTTTTGTAGTTGCGGGTATTGCATGTGTTTTTGCTGCACTCTGTTATTCTGAATTTGCATCTATGGTTCCGGTAGCCGGATCTGCATATACATATGCTTATGCGACACTGGGAGAAATGTGTGCCTGGATAATTGGGTGGGACTTAATTCTTGAATATGCAGTTGCTTCGGCTACTGTTGCACATGGGTGGTCTGCATATTTTCAGGACTTCATCGGAATATTTGGAATTAAGGTACCATTCGCAATGACGAGAGCACCGTTCGATTTCAATCCTGATACAGGATTTCTTGCTGTAACAGGAACTGTAATTGACTTGCCTGCAATTTTAATTGCAGCCATTATTACAATCGTACTTATTAAAGGAATAAAGGAAAGTGTAAGATTTAATGCCATAATGGTAATGATAAAGCTAACTATCGTTCTTTTTGTAATTGTAGTTGGTGCGTTTTATATAGTACCAAATAATTGGAAAGATTTTGCCCCATTTGGTTATTCGGGCATTAGTTTTTTTGGTAAAACAATCTGGGGACAAACCGGGTTAGGTGGTGCTCCTGTTGGAATGCTTGCTGCTGCTGCAACAATTTTCTTCGCATATATTGGATTCGATTCTATTTCCACTCATGCCGAAGAAGCCAAAAATCCAAAACGCGACGTACCAATTGGAATTATTACTTCTCTTTTATTGTGCACAGTTTTATATATCGCTGTTGCCGCTGTTTTAACAGGGATGGTGCCCTATGAAAAAATTAATATAGATGCTCCTATATCAAATGCTTTTGCACAAGTTGGTCTAACATGGGCTCAGTTGTTAATTTCATTTGGAGCTATTGCAGGAATAACATCAGTTCTACTTGTATTGATGTTAAGTCAACCAAGGATATTTTTAGCAATGGCTCGCGATGGTTTACTTCCTCCAAATATTTTTGGTGCAGTACATAAAAAATTCAGGACACCGTGGAAATCAACAATTCTAACAGGAATTTTTGTTGCAATACTAGCCGGTTTACTACCGTTAAGAATTTTAGCCGAACTTGTGAACATAGGAACGTTGTTTGCATTTGTTATTGTTTGCTCGGCAGTTTTAATAATGAGGAAAACTCATCCTGATGCAGAAAGACCATTTAAAGCTCCTTTCTTTCCATTCGTACCAATTGCAGGAATAGTTACTTGTTTGCTATTAATGTTTTCGCTCCCGAAAGAAAATTGGCTACGATTATTAATCTGGTTATTTATCGGTGGATTGATCTATATTTTTTATGGTAAAAAACATAGTGTAATGCATAAGATTTTAAACCATGATAAAAAAGGATAAATGCTACTTTTTAATCCAATATCTCCCTATAATAGGTTTACTATACGGGCATATAGGTAAAAATGGTAGTAAATATTGCCTTTGTATATTGCCCTTATATATACCTATATATATGACGCCTAAGTATGATTCTATATGAAAATGATATAGGTAGTTATTTTCAGCATAATATAGATATTTTTAAAAATATGCTTTAGACTACGTAGTACATCTGAGATCAAATCAACAGGATTGTATTCATTACCAAAAAATAATTCCAAGGTAAAAAACAATTAACCCAACTTGCACCCACTGACCACTAATCATCCTTACTTTCAGGGGGTTCAATTTTTGGGATTTGCTTTTCGGGTAACACGGATTTTTTTATCCAGGGCTGGTGTTTATAGCTCAAAGCATCATATATTTCGGATGCTTTGGCTTCAGGCTTGCTACACTTGCGGATATATATTTTCTGGTCATCTTTATCCTGCATGGTCACGGTAGCGGCTTTTTGGGTGTTCATAATTCTCACAATATGGGACCAATCATGATGGATACCATTTGCCTTCAACTGATACCTGATGGAGTTGACCATCTGGTATGCCAGCACTGCAAGAAAGAGATGCGCCATTGTATTCTCGTCACTTTTGTGAAAAACGGGGCGTATTTCAAGATCTCTTTTCAGTGTCCGGAATGATGATTCTATTTCGCGGATAGTGTTGTATATGTTCCAAAAGGCAACTTCGTCAATTTCTTTAATTGAGGTGCGAAGGAAATAGACACCTTCTACCTTGCGTGAGGCAGAGATGATCCTTTTCCAGGTCAGGTTTTTTACAACTTCGTTTTCTGTGCTGACCTGTATATCGAAAAACCGGTGGGCGCTGGGGTATTTTTCCTTTAACCTCCCTATGCGTTCCCATACTTTTTCAACCTTTTTAGTGCCACCTTTCTTTTGTATCCCTAATAATATCTGGTTTAAACCTGTTTCAAAATGAGAGGTAAAGTTCTCGTGCATTGAGAGTTCCTTTACTGCTTTTCGCTCGCTACGCACGTATAACAGGCTATCGTCTATCCCTTCTTTTTCAATCAGCAACAACTCAACGGGACTATTGCGCCTATCGGTAATGATAACTGGGTGCCCTTGGTTTTTAACAGCAACGTAATCTTTCAACTTGCTACGTGTTACACACAAGTAGTCATAGCCTTTTGATTTGAGCATTTTCAGGTTATCTTCATCTGCTATCCCGGCATCCATCACTACCAAAGGCTTACGCCCTGTGGATGATGTTTGGACGCTTAATTCATTCAGCATTGCCTCCAACGTGGTGGTTTCGCCAATATTACCACGATATATTTTGCTGTACTTAACAAACCCTTCTATGTTCACAACCAAAGCCAGTGTTACCAGTTTGGCATCCTTGCGCTTTTCCTTGCTGTTGCCAAACATGGCAATTTGGCTGTTTTGTTTGCGTCCTTCAAAGTAAGTATTGGTGAGGTCGTATAGGATAATTTTATCCTGAAGGTCAAAAAGCTCGCTGGTCTTGTGAGATAAATATTGCTCAATCCCATCGCGATGTTCATAAAGCAAACGACTGATACGGTATAGCTTATGGTGGCTTACAGATGCAGCTTCTATACCCATTAGCTCGCAAAGTGCAGTATTGTCTTGTAGCCATTCGGCTGTAGCATGCTCCGAGGCCGGGCAAACTGCCCTGCTAATAATATGCATGAGCGATAGATCAATATCTTCAGGGGCAAACCCTGCCTTTTCAAAGTATCCGCGAAGGCCAAGCTGGTTTATTGCCTGATAGCACATCCATTCACTACCAATTTCTCTTACGTTCTCTATGGCTAAACTATCCAAATCAACAGACTGTAAGTTTTTTGCAGTTTGGGACAAGGGTATACGATCAACAAGTTTACCTTCAATGATTTTACTGTAAAATTTTTGCGCCAGTTTCTCTACTAACGGTTGACATGCAAATAATGATGGTTTACCGCCCAGCAACTGCTCAATCCGATCGGCAAGCAGCTTAAAGTCCTTTTTATCAGCAAGTTCCACAAGAGTCCCAAGCGACAGGATGCTGCGATGCCGGACCTTTTCGCCTAAACGATAGCTTTCACATAACCGGTAATAAGTATATGACTTGCCGGTAGTTTTGTCAGTTTTTGGAATAGCCTTGATAAACATGAGGCAAAAATATAAATAATACATCAAACAATAAAATCATTTTCGGGGACTACAAAGCACATTTCAAATCACCACTATTGATTATCAGGTATTTACGAAATACTTTTTCTGAAAATAATTTGAATCAAAAAACTAACATATTGATTATCTGCAACTTAGAAGATGAAGTTTTTTAGGTGGAAATCTTTTTTACGCAAGTTGGGTTAAAGCCAATTCGTCCAATTCAGTAGGAGTTCCGATAGTTAATTGGTCTTTAAATTCGTGCGCAAGTTTCTTTTTAAGCTTTAATGCTTCTGCCTGATCAAGCATATGGTCCTGGTCCTCTGTAAAATAGGATTTTAATATATCAACCGGCAATTTCTGCATTCCAACCAAAAGTCTGCAAGTTCGATGTATCTCACCTGTCTCCTCCATTATTATTTCACCTTCAAGCTGATCAATCTTATCAGCAACTTCCCTCCATCCTCTCAAATTGAAATACCCTACACAAAAATCAGTCCTTATAGAAAGATCCAAAGTATCATTTAACCCGGTTGTCAGGAAATTCTCAATGTTGTCGTAAATCTTAGGCATAAGTAAAATTTCTATTCAAATGTAATTAAAAATATACTTTTAAATCTCTATAAAAATTCTTCATTATTAACAATATATCATTCTCTAACTGAAGCAATTCACAATAAGGATTATTCCGTTGTGAAAACATTTAGGTCGCCCTCGTCCTTCAATACGGGGGCAATTTTTGATCCGCCTGATGCTAATTTCTGCAGACAAGTCTACGTTAAGAAATTCTGTTTAATCAGGGTGCAATCGTTTAAATTTTTTACAAACTATTGCTGATCAGGTATAAAAAAAAACAACCCCGTTCAGGATCGCATTTTTATTAAATCATTTATCTGATTTTGAAATAGTACCGATAATTATTTTCCTGACCTGAGATTATACAACTCTTGCCAATCCTGTGAGCCAGAACCGGCTGCAGGTTGTGTCTTATCTGCGGCTTTTCTTTCAAGCTTTTTAATAATTGCTGTCCGGACTCTTATTCCTTCACCTTTGCCATGTTCCACATAATCAACCCAGGCAACAAACCTGTTAATCTTATGAGGGATAATTTCAGGAGTGCGGACAAACCCTACATCTTCATTGCGCAAGGCATAATTGTCGTGATCCTGTTCCCAGACATCTACATAAAAAACAAATGGGTCGAGATTGGAGAACACAACTATGCCATCTGCATCGGTAAATCCTTCAGATATTTTATTTGTCTGGGCGTCCCAATCGATTATTGAAGAATAGAGAATTACACTTGCATCAGGAACTATGTATTCATCGTAGTATTCGCGGACCTCAATTTCGAGAAGAGTCGGAATCATCACCTCAAGAGTCAATGTTGCCTTATCATCTAAACCGCCTTTCGAAATTGCAGTTAATGTTACTTCAAATGTACCTGTTCCGGTATAAATATGGCTGGGATTTTCATCATTGGAAATATATCCATCACCGAAATCCCATTCAAATCTTACAGCATTGTGAGAATCATTTGTAAAAAGCACCTCATGTCCAACTTCAGGTTTAATTGTGTCGGTATAGAAATGAGCCTCCGGTGTCGATTCGCATGAGAAGAGAATGAGAGGCAGAACCAGAGAAATGTAAATAATCCTTTTCATTATTTTATTATTAATAGTTCAAAATCATAATTTCAAAATACGTGCCATGTTTTAATAGAGTCAATTTTTAACGCCGGAAGATGCACCTATGGCTAACATTTTGATCTGCAAAATTGTTTAATAAATCACTCCGAAGTCCGAAACAAGAACACCACTTCTTAACCCACTTCCGGCTTCCGACTTCCGACTCCAATATATTTAACACTTATAAGTTACAAAATAATAATTATCTTTGCACTCCTATAAAAAGAAGCTTTCAGAATGATAAAGATAACTTTTCCTGACGGAACTGCAAGAGAATATAAAAATGGAATCAGCAGTCTCGAAATCGCAGAACAGATTAGTCCACGGTTGGCAAAAGAAGTATATGCTGCCACTGTAAATGGTGAGATAAGGGATCTTACAAGACCTATTGACCTTGATGCTACACTGAAACTTCATAAGTGGGAAGATGAAGCAGCAAAGCTTGCATTCTGGCATTCTTCAGCCCACCTTATGGCAGAAGCTCTGGAATCTTTATATCCGGGTATGAAATTTGGCATTGGTCCTGCTATTGAGAATGGTTTCTACTATGATGTTGATCCCGGTGATGAAACGGTGATTACAGAATCTGATCTTCAGACTGTTGAGAACAGGATGAAAGAGCTTGCAGCTAAAAACCTCACTTTCAGTAGAAGAGAGGTTAGCAAGAAGGAAGCTCTCTATATTTTTAAAAAGAAAAGTGATGAATACAAGACTGAGCTTATTAGTGAACTTGTTGACGGAACAATAACATTATATACACAGGGCAATTTTACCGATCTCTGCAGGGGGCCACATCTTCCTTCAACTGAACCATTAAAAGCCATCAAGCTGTTAAGTGTTGCAGGCGCCTACTGGCGTGGGAATGAGAAGCGCAAGATGTTAACAAGGATTTATGGTATCACTTTCCCAAAACAAAAACTCCTTGACGATTACCTGGTTTTTCTTGAAGAGGCAAAAAGAAGGGATCACCGGAGAATTGGTAAGGAACTTGAACTATTTACTTTCTCACAAAAAGTCGGAATGGGACTTCCATTATGGCTGCCAAAAGGGTCAGATATACGACAGAATTTAATTAATTTCCTGACCAGTGTACTCAGGAAAAGAGGGTATAAAATTGTAACTACCCCGCATATCGGAAACGTGAATTTATACAAGACTTCAGGCCATTTCGAAAAATATGGTACCGATTCCTTTCAACCGATTTCAACCCCACAGGAAGGCGAACAGTTTATGCTCAAACCAATGAACTGCCCGCACCACTGCGAGATTTACAATGCTACCCCCCACTCCTATAAAGATATGCCACTCAGAATGGCGGAATTTGGAACAGTGTACAGGTATGAACAGAGTGGTGAGTTACACGGACTTACCAGGGTCAGAAGTTTCACCCAGGACGATGCACATCACTTTTGCAGACCCGACCAGCTTAGAGAAGAGTTTAAAAGTATAATCGACCTGATATTATACATATTTAAGATCCTTAATTTCAATGATTTTACTGCCCAGGTTTCATTACGTGACCCCGAAAATAAGCAGAAATATATAGGATCAGATGAAAACTGGGAAAGAGCGGAACGTGATATTATTGAAGCCGCAGCAGAGAAAAACCTTGAGACAACAGTGGTTATCGGAGAAGCAGCATTCTATGGCCCAAAACTCGATTTTATGGTAAAAGATGCAATCGGAAGAAAATGGCAATTAGGGACTATCCAGGTTGACTACAACCTTCCTGAGAGGTTCGATCTTACTTACAACGGTAGCGACAACCAGAAGCACAGACCGGTTATGATCCACAGGACAATCTTCGGATCGTTGGAACGGTTTGTTGCAGTTCTGATAGAAAATACCGCAGGAAAATTTCCACTCTGGCTTGCACCCGAAAAAGCAGTCATCTTGCCAATAAGTGAAAAATTCAATGATTATGCAGGAAAAGTTTTGGAAATTCTAAATAATTCCGATATTTGCACACTGATTGACGAGAGAAGTGAAAAGATAGGTAAGAAGATCAGGGATAATGAATTAAAGAAGATTCCTTACCTTCTTATAATAGGCGAAAAAGAGGTTGAAAACGAAACAATCGCTGTCCGGAAGCAGGGTGAGGGAGATAAAGGGAGCATGAAAATTGAAGAATTTGTGAGTTTTATTAACTCTGAGATCAAAAAAGAAATTGCGTTTTAAAGCACTATAAGTAATTCTAGTAATAACAAAAATAAGGAGGAAAGAGCTATAGCTTTACCAATACGGCGAAGCCCGGCAAGGGTTACCCAGCCGGCTCACAAAATTAATAACAGGATCACTGCAAAAGTTGTCAGAGTAGTCGGTGAAGAAATAGAAACTGAAGTAATGAGTATCCAGGATGCTCTGAAGCTGGCTGACAATCTCGAACTCGATCTTGTTGAAATTTCTCCCAATGCGGATCCCCCTGTTTGTAAAATTGTTGATTATCAGAAGTTTCTTTATCAGCAGAAAAAAAAACAGAAAGAGATAAAGGCCAAAACATCAAAGGTTGTGGTGAAGGAGATAAGATTTGGCCCGAACACTGATGATCATGATTATAATTTTAAGCTTAAACACGCAATGAGATTCCTCGAAGAGGGAGCAAAAGTCAGAGCTTACGTGTTCTTTAAAGGAAGATCTATTTTATTCAAGGAACAGGGTGAAGTACTGTTATTACGCTTTGCCAACGACCTTGAAGAATACGGAAAGGTAGAACAACTTCCAAGACTTGAAGGGAAACGGATGATAGTTTCCTTTTCACCAAAAAAGAGAAAATAGTTTTAATTTATTTGATAGAGAGAAATGCCAAAAATGAAGACTAATCCCGGTGCAAAGAAAAGATTTTCTCTGACCGGAACAGGAAAGATCAAGCGTAGACATGCATTTAAAAGCCATATCCTGACAAAAAAAGCAACCAAACGTAAGAGAAATCTTACCTATGCAGGTCAGGTTCACAAAACAGATCTTAAAAACGTTAAGCTGTTGCTCGCAATGAAATAATTGTTGAACGCATTGATTAAATTAATTATAGTATTAACAGATTGTTCAGCAATAAAGAGTCTTTAACCCGACCGCTGACATTCAAAAAAGATGAGTTATGCCAAGATCAGTAAATGCAGTTGCTTCAAGGGCTAGAAGAAAAAAGGTTCTTAAGCAGACAAAAGGAAACTTCGGATCACGAAGAAATGTAATAACAGTTGCAAAGAATACCCTCGACAAAGGATTAGGGTATGCATACCGCGACAGGAAGAAGAAGAAAGGCCTGTTCAGGGCTTTATGGATTCAAAGGATTAATGCAGGTGTACGTCAGTACGATATAAGCTATTCAGAATTTATCGGGAAACTCGACAAAAAGGGAATAACTCTCAACAGAAAAACCCTTGCCGACCTCGCAATGAACCACCCTGAAGCTTTTAAAGCAATCGTAGAAAAAGTTAAGTAAGAAAATAACTTCACAAAAAAAGCTGACCCGAAAAGAGTCAGCTTTTTTTATTGTTGTGTTTTAGTTCATTCATCTCTGTTTGCTTACCCCCTCTTCCGCTTACGCGGGATCTCCCCCAAGGGGGAGAAAAATCTGTTCTATTTAGTTGAATTACACTTATTTGCAGAAATATTTCCCCCCTTGGGGGGAATACAAGGGGGTGATTTAAATAATCGAAAAACCTACTATTTATTATCTCGCTTTCATAAACATCCTTTTCCACCTGATCCTATTGAGACCCTTTGCCTCCTTATCGAGCGATAACCAGATGAACTTTGGCGTACCGACCACATGATCTTCCGGTACAAAGCCCCAATATCTTGAATCCGCTGAATTGTGACGGTTATCGCCCATCATCCAGTAATAGCCCATTTTAAAGGTGTAACTGTCAGCCGCAACATTATTTATATATATAGTATTGCCTTCAACCCTCAGATCATTTTCCTCGTAGACATCTATTATCCTCTCATAAAGACAGAGATTAGATGTATCTAACTTAACTGTCATTCCTTTTACCGGCATCCAGATCGGACCATAGTTGTCTTCATTCCATCCATAAACAGGGCTGTATGGGAAAATCTGAGGAGCATATACCCCTTCTCTTTCAAGATCCGGGAAAACCTCTGTGACATTTGAAAATTTGGATATTACCGCAGCGTTTGCTTTAGTAAGAGGCAAATCGTAAGTCGCACCGGAAAGCATCTTCTGATCGGATCTGGAGATATCCATCCGTTCAAATGCTTTCGGATTTATAGTCGTTCCGTTTGTTACAACATAATAGGTCGTTTGCTGTGTATTATTATCAGATACAACTTTACCGTTTATATAAAGCACTCCTGATCTGATCATTAAGGTATCGCCTGGAATACCTATACACCTTTTCACATAATTATCTCTTCTGTCAACAGGCCGGTAAATAACAGTATATTTGTCCCAAACATCTTTTCTTGCCATCTGAAGATAGTAATTATTAGGCTTTGGATTACTATCCCTCTGCTTCAGATAACTGGCATTCCTCCTGACAATCTCATAATAACTTGTCGCCTGTTCTTCTACAACAACAGTATCTCCGGCAGGAAAATTAAAAACTATGGGATCATTATTTTTTACCTCTCCACAACCTGCCAGACGCTTATAAGGCCAGATAACCAGATTTGACCATGATTTACCTTTGGTTAGTGGCATAGTATGCTGTGTGAACGGAAATGCAATCGGAGTATTCGGCAATCTTGGACCATAGGCAAGCTTGCTTACAAAAAGATGATCACCTACCAGTAAGGATTTCTCCATGGAAGGAGTTGGAATACGATAATTCTGAAAAAGGAAAATATTTATAAGGGTAACAGCAATCACTGCGAAAATCAAAGCATCAAGCCATTCAATAAAAGCACTATTCCTGCCGTTTCGCTTTTTCCAGAAGGTCCAGTTTACCTTCTCGGTTATGTATAAATCAAAGATTATACCCAAACCGAGCAGCAACCAATAATTACCAATCCAGATAACAACCAGAATATAGAGAATTGCAGCTATTGCAAACCTTATGTGTTTTTTTGAAAAAAAATCAGTCATGATAAAATTGTTTTAGAGCCGGTAAAAGTAGAAATAAATATCAGAATCCCATTACATCGTTCATTGTGAATATTCCTTTTTTAGAATGGATAAACTCCGCGGCAACGACGGCTCCCAGTGCAAATCCTTTCCTGTTTTTGGCTTCATGCTTAAGTCTTATTGTGTCAATCTCCGAATCCCAAGTAACAGTATGGGTTCCCGGAACAACCCCTTCGCGGACAGAACGTATTGGAATACAATCGTTTGTTTTATCATTATCAAAACACCATTTCTTATAATCTGAATGCTGCTCAACGATACCCCCTGCAAGTGTTATTGCCGTACCACTTGGCGCATCAAGTTTTTGTGTGTGATGAATCTCCTCTATCGAGGCACTATAGTCACGGTAACGGTCCATCTGCTTTGCAAGTTCTGCATTGAGCCGGAAAAGAAGATTAACTCCGATACTGAAATTTGAAGAGTGTATAAAAGAGGTGTTATTCTTTTTACATATATCAACAGCCTTACCATAATCGTCCAGCCATCCCGTGGTACCGGATACAACCGGGACCTTCATTGTGAAACATTTAACAATATTATTAAAG
>JAUYBT010000062.1 GCA_030692905.1 Bacteroidales bacterium | reverse complement strand
GTAGAAAGTCCGGCTTTTAATAAATTGGTGTAAATGTGAATTTGTCCAACCCATTGAGATTTGAATTATCATATGAAAATCCGCCAGCAATAAGTCCGAAGGGATCAATAATCTTCTCCAAATCTTCGGTTTAAATCTTGTTAATGCAATTTGAATCTGATATGTTTTCATAGTCATAGTATTTCTTTCAAATATAGAAAAAATGTCAATTCGTGAATCCCGGCTTGCTTACAACGGAGGCCAGTATGGTAATGGCATTCGGTGTCAGCCGCTGGTGTGGTTTTTGCCAGTCCCGGTAGACGGGCAGGAGTTGTCTTGTCACAATATAATTGTCTTGGTGACATTGCAAAAACCCCCGCAAGCGGGGCAGGCTATGACAGTTTGAGCACCGACCGTGTTATGGTTAGTTCTTATTTTTTGTCGTTAATCAGGGATTCAACTTTTTCCAGTAGAGTCTCTACGGGATTGAATAGAGGTAAGGTCTTTTCTTTATCAAAGTCATAGAAATCACCATAGTCTCCCTTTTGTCTCCAGTCAAAAAGCTGAACAAATACTTGTCCTAAATTTTTTTCAATTAATCCAGTTTTAATAAAGTGAAGCGTGAATTGATGTTTAAGTCCAGCATGGGAGTTGGCGTTAATGTCATATTTATAGAGAAGAGCTGAAATTGCATAAAAGCATGTGTAATAAAGTCTGTTAATTGCTGAATTCCAATGTGAATTTTCAGCTAATAACTTAGCAGCTTTCAATGTCTCTTTTGCGCTCTGGATTCGATAATCAATATAGTCTTGCTTTATGGAGCTTGTCATAACCTGACTCCTTCTTTTTTAATGTTTCTGTAAAGAGGAGTCACCTTGTGTCTTGTGTTCCAGTCTCTTTTTTGATAGACGAAAATTGAGAATACTTCACCAGTCTCAATTTCCAGATCAAACAGATTGTTCCTGAATGTTCTTTCAATATCTGTGGAAACAGAATCATCCGTAAGAATTAATATATCCCAATCAGATTCTCTTCTTGCATCTCCTCTGGCTCTTGATCCGAAGATTATCACTTGGGCCTTTGTATCAATAACTTTGATACTATCTCGGATCCGTTTAGCGATATTGTTATCTTCCTGTTTCATGTAGCAAATCTACAAAAATTTTGTTAAGTATCGTTTAGCTCTCTCACTTACGAGTAACTTCCCTGTGAAATGGTTAGTTGCCGTCGGAGCCTGCCCTGACGACCGTTAGGTTGGAAGGGTCAGCCGCTGGCGTGGTTTTTGCCAGTCCCGATAGATGGGCAGGAGTTTTCTCGTCACGATATAAGAGGTGACACTGCAAAAACCCCCGCAAGAGGGACAGGCTATGACAGTACGAGCGTCAGCCGGCCTTGCTCTGCCGAAGCGGCTACGCGAAGGCGATGCAGGCCTATTGACATTATCTCGGTAGCATGATTTATCACGGTATCGAAAATTTGATAAGTGGCAGTAAAATTGCTCGCATAGTGTTTCTCGTCGATTGAGAAGCTGTCCGGCCTGCCGAAGGCAACCGAGGAGCCTCGCTTGCGGGGTGAGCTTGGCGAAGCCAATTAACTATAGCACCGACCGTGTTAGCTGTAGGGTTAATTTTAAAATTGTCTCGCAATTAGGTTGTTTTGTAGTCCTTTTTCTCATTATCCAGGCGGGACGGGCTGTTAGGCTTTTGCAGCTTTTGGCTTAAGTCTGGCATTCTGAGAGCTGCAAATGTGCCTGACAGCCTGGGAGGGTCAATTTTAAAACCCCTAATTATTTAAAGGCAATAAAAAAAGCTATCACCTGAACGATAACCAGCATTACGACTCCACATATCCACCAATACCCGAAGTCATTCAACACTGAAGCAATAACCAGTACAAGTCCTGTTCCGAATAAAAAAAGTAATAAGATGAAAATAGTTGAATTCTTATATTTAAAGACTTTTTCTCTCCGGTTCCATAATAATTTTATAAACCACAGATAACCAAACAATAGTATGATTAAACCAATCGAATCCTGCAGTGAAGGTCCATGATCCTTACTAATCGAAAATAGCCTGATATCAGAATCAGGTAAGGCAACAATAAATAAACCAAGTAAAATCAAGGATACTATAACTACAACTTTATTCATCCCTATAAAATTA
>JAUYBT010000013.1 GCA_030692905.1 Bacteroidales bacterium | reverse complement strand
AGAAGAGATTAATGGATCAATGCTTCAAGCCTTATCTCGCATTTACTGGATGACCGGAAACGAAAAATATCTGGATTGGGCTATAAAAATTGGAGACTATTACCTGGTGGAGGATCGCGATTTAAGTAAAGTGGAATACCTCCGTCTGAGAGACCATGGTTGTGAAATTATTGGTGGCCTAAGCGAGTTGTATGTCACGTTAAATTATACAAGGCCTGAAAAGAAAAAACAATATCAGGAACGGTATTATAAAGTGCTTGACAGGGTATTAGAAGTAGGAAGAAATGAAGACGGCTTATTTTATAATGCTGTAAACGCCTTGACTGGTGAAGTAGTTGATAGTAGTGTGGTGGATAATTGGGGCTATATTTTTGATGCCTATTATTCAGTTTACCTGGTAGATAACAAAGAGGAATACAGACAGGCATTTTTGGACGGGATAAAGAATCTGAACGAAAAATATCGGAACTTCGCTTGGGAAGGTAAAAGCCATGACGGCTATGCTGATGCATTAGAAAGTGGCATTAATTTGTATAACCGTGAACCTGTACCTGCATTGAAAAACTGGATTGACAGTGAAATTAAAGTGATGTGGGGGATGCAACAAGAGAGTGGTATTATTGGCGGAGCCCATCCTGATGGAAATTTTGAACGCACAGCGATCATGTATGCTTTATGGAAAACCCACGGGGTTCATTGTTCTCCCTGGAGAGAAGACGTGAAAATTGGCTCTGAATTGAAAGACGGGAAATTGTATATTGCCATATCATCGGAAAAGGCATGGCAGGGTAAATTAATTTTCGACTACAAGCGACATAAGGAAATTTTGCATCTTCCAATTGATTATCCACGTATTAACCAATTTCCTGAATGGTTTACTATATCCAGCGAAAAAGAATATGAATTCATTGATTTCTATAAAAAAACAAAAACACAGATTACAGGAATTGAATTAAGGAATGGAATTAAATTGAATATCGGGATGGGAGAAAAATACTACATTGTGGTTGATGAAGTAAAATGATCTTTTAACTGGATGATTTAAAGATAATTAATTGAGTAATTAATACATAAGTGAAATGATTAGGATAGAACGATTAAATGAGAGGAGTTTTTTTTTGACTGCGATTTTAATTGTGTGTGTTTCATGCATCGTAATCGTAACTTCGTGTCAGGAAAAATCTGACTATTATACCTTCGGCGACTTTGGGAAAGTCCCTAAAACTGATGTCCATTTACATATTAATTCGTTGGATCCAGGTTACATGGAGCTAGCTTCCAGGTATAATTTCAGGGTTGTCTCTCCAAATGTTGATTCGAGAATTTCAATTGATGAGCAATTAAGTACTGCCAGTGCTATCAGAAAGGCATGGCCAGATCAGTTTGCGTTTTTTGGAACCTTTTCAGTTGACAGTTTCGGCACAGCCGGTTTTGTTGATAATACAATGGTCCGGATAAATCAGTGTATGAAAGCAGGAGCCTCAGGAATTAAGATATGGAAAAATATCGGGATGGTCTTAAGAACTCAGGAAGGGAGTTATGTTATGGTTGACGATCCTGCTTTTGATCCGATATTCCGGTATCTTGAGGAGAACAAAATTCCTGTGATGGGTCACCTGGGAGAACCAAGAAATTGCTGGCTTCCCCTTGAAGAAATGACCGACAGTTCAAATTTCAGATATTACCGGGCTAATCCACAATATCACATGTATTTACATCCGGAAGCGCCATCGTATGAAGATCAGATTAATGCCAGGGACAACCTGCTGAAAAAGCACCAGGGGCTTGACTTTACCGGCGCCCACCTGGCCAGCCTGGAATGGAGTGTTGACGAGGTATCAAAAAGATTGGATATGTTCCCTGTCCTAAAAGTAGATTTGTCGGCAAGAATGGCTCATTTGCAATCCCAGTCGATTACCGACCGTGAACGGGTCCGGAATTTTATGATCAAATATCAGGACCGGATTTTATATGGAACGGATGTCACTATTCTTCCACAGGATACTGATTATACTGCCAAATCTCAAATGCTTCTTGAAAGATGGAGAGCTAACTGGATCTATCTGGCTACCGATTCAACTTTGAAAGTTAAAAACCTCCCCGGCGAGGTTAAAGGATTGCAGCTCCCCAAAAAGGTAATAGATAAAATTTTCAATAAAAATGCAGACCGGTTTTTTAGCAATGGAAAGCAATAGAAAGATAACCGGACACTAGTGAACTTAAATATTTACGAATGAAATCTGGAAAATTAAAAAAGAAATTACAAATAATAAACTCCTTAAAACTATAATTTAAATTAATATTTCACAACACCAATAGTGATCAGGATATTTGCGAAACGGCGGATTTCGCCGGTTGCAATTACAAGACAAGTATCCGGTGATCGTGCTTCCTTGTAAAAATCAAATCGTTTAACTTTTGTCACCGGAGTACTCTCGCCCAAAATGTTTAAAAATTCCTCATGGATCGCCTGTGGGGTCTCATCCGGAGGAAGCATAACCAAATAAGATTCTATTGGAATCGCTTCTTTGATGACTTTTAAAACATCTGTAACTGAAAACATTCCCGGAGAGAGATTCAGAAACACTTTCTGTGCATTTTCCGGAACCCCTGTTGTAAAAGGATAGTTCCCATCGGCTATCAGAAGCCTTGAACCATGACCGTTTTTGCCAAGTACAGATAAAATTTCCGGATGTAAAAGATTGGTTTTTAACATTTAAATTAAGTTTTTATGAATGTTATGATACTTCCTGTTCTACATATTCCTGTAATTCTTTATTACGAACAAGAGGCCCTGTCATAAAAAGAAGTATTAATATACCTATAAGAGCCAAGAGTCCGTATCCTATAAAAACAACGTTGTATGCTATTGAATAATTAAATTTTGTTGAAAGATTTTTAACAGTTACTCCCGATAGCGACTGAAAAATTGCTCCCCCTAAACCTGATCCTACACTTGCTACTCCCCATACAGAAGCTGTTGCACTTAACGGAACAACATCTGCCGGGAAAGCCAGCATATTGGCAGAACAGGAGGCATATCCGAAACCTGCTAAAGCAAGAACTACAAGTGCAGAGTATGGACCAGTTATCAGGAAGGGGCCAAGTATTAATGAAAACGCCATTATTGATCCAAAAAATCCAGCGCCGATTTTCCTTGCTTTAGGAATAGGAACACCCTTTTTAATAATCCATTGAGTAAACAATCCTCCTAAAATATTTCCAAAATCTGCAACAATAAATGGAAACATGGCAAACCACCCTATTTTAGCCAGATCCCATCCATATGAATCGGCAAGATATCTTCCAATCCAGAAAGTTATGAAGTACCATACCGGATCAATGAACACCTTAGACAACGTAAGGCTTAAAACAAATTTGTTCTTTAATAATTTTACAGGTGGTACAATCCGTGCTTTCGATTCTTTTAACGACCGTTCAGGAGTATAATAAGTAAACCAAAATGCTGCCAGCCATAAATAACCCAGTACTCCAACTACAACAAACGTAATTTGCCATCCAAAGGTAGTACCGAGCCATGAAATAAGCAAAGGAGCTATAACTGCTCCGGCTGCTGCACCACTATTGAAAATTCCGGAAGCGGTAGATCGTTCTTCCGGAGGAAACCACTCACTGGTCAATTTAATTGCAGCAGGCCAGTTCCCGGCTTCTCCGATTCCAAGCAGAAAACGGAATATTCCAAACTGAAAAGGAGATCTGGCTAACGCATGCAGTATCCCTGCTGTTGTCCAGAATGCCATGCATAATGAATAACCGACACGAGTCCCTAATTTGTCAATAATAAACCCGGAAACTGCGTTGGAGAGGAGATAAGCTATAAAGAAACAGGTTGCTATGTATCCGAATGCATCATCAGGGATAAGATCCCTTAAATAATCATTAGCTGCGAGATAATTAAATGATAAGCGATGTAAATAATTGAGAATAGTAGCTACTAAAGCAAAACTTATCATTACCCAGCGCATTTTTAATGGCCGGGTCGTGCCCAAAAATTCTCCTTCCGGGGGATGCTTCCTCATCTCGTTACCTGTTCTTTGTTTTTAAATGTATATTCTACTTCCCGGATTTTATGCCTCGTTCTTAAGCACAATAGACCCCGCCATTAATATCAATAGTTTCGCCAGTAATAAAACCATCATATTCCGAAGCAAGGAAGGCAACAGCACGGGCAACATCAAAAGGATTTCCGGACCGTCCAAGCGGAATGGAAGCGATGGTTTTCAATGCAGATTCTTTTGTTGTATGAGTTTCATGGAATCTGGTACCCTCAATAAATCCTGGTGCAACAGCATTTACACGGATTTTACGCACTGCAAGCTCTTTTGACAGAGACCTGGTCCAGGTCAGAACGGCCCCTTTACATGTTGAATAAACCAAAGATCCCGGATGTCCACCCATTCGCCCCGCTAATGAAGATACATTTACAATGCTGGCTCCATCCTGATGATTTAAATAAGGCAACAATTCCTTTGTTACCAGCATCATAGTTGTGAGGTTAATATCTATCAATGTTTTCCAGTAATCCAGAGTTATTTCCGGAATATAACTTCGTTTGACAAGAGATCCTGAATTGTTAATCAGAATGTCAAATGAACCTAAAAAATCCACTCCGGCTTTAACACACTTTACAACATCTGCTTCTTTGGTTAAATCCCCCTGAACACAGATTGCTTTTTGTTTATTCTCTTCTGCAATTTTTTGAAGTTTTTTAGGTTCTTCATCTGAACTAAAATAATGCATGCAAATATTGCAACCTGCATTGACCAAAGTTTCAGCAATAGCGGCACCAATCCCCTGGGATGTTCCTGTTACAAAAGCGTTTTTACCTTTTAATGTTCCCATATAAAATTTCTTTTAATAATTCTTATACATTTTCCCAAGTCTAAGTCTTAAGTAATTCTCAAAGTTTCCATGGTAATGGAAATCTAAACATAGGCATAATAACCATGATTAAAAAACCATTTTCAACAGTTTGAATCTGCCCGGAAAAGTTATATTTCTCCCCCGGAATCAATTGTGCTAATCCGGTAGCGCCAGAGGATTATTTGAGATATATGATTTTATCAACCATTATGTTTTAAATAACTCCATATAATGAATTGAATCAGTAAGGATGCCTCCGCTTTTATCATAAAAATCAGTATTTAAGTCGAAGACCCCATTTTGCGTTTTTCGCCAGATTGCATCTTTATAAGGATGATAGCTTTCCATCGTGGTCCAGTTTTTATAATTCTGATGCCCGTTAGTTTCAAGCAAACCGGTTCCTAATCCGGGAAATGCATCAAGACGTGCTGCAACATTTTTGTTCCAGTCGACTAAAATCGGATTAACTGTAAGATCAGCGCAAAAACAAGGAATATTTCGTTCTTTTGCCACATTAGCAATTTTCATTGTCATGCTAAGTGTTTTAGCTATAGCTTTTAAGGCTATTGCCTTATATCCCATTCCGATACGGGTAATAGCGTCCTGGTCAGTATGGGCACTTTCATCAGCGGCAAGCCGTACCGGAATATCGCTGACATCGATCTGAAGTTCTTCCGGAAACGGTTCCTCAATGATGGCTATCTGTTCGAAGGCGCCGATTTTTTTTGCATGATCAATCAGCCTCAGGAGTGTTTCTTTTTTTTCATACCGACCATTTGCATCAAAATAATATGGAAGTTTGCCAGATGAGGTATGGGGTGTACGATAATGACCAATTGCTTTATGAATTGAAGAAAGCCTGTCCATATCTTTAGTCAGCATTTCTTCCTGGGTCCCTGGTTGACCGATTTTTATTTTCATAAAGAAATATCCAGAATCGACGGCCTGAACGATTTCCGAAACGGGTATTGAATAAGCCATCAGTGGAATGCTTGCAACAGTTTTGTGATGCTGCGATAAGGCAGGACGATATTTTTCAGGGATCAGATCGTCAAAATTTTTAATCCCGTTCTCAGCAGCAAAAAGCATCCAAATGGCATTATCAACACCTACAAGTGCATTCAGAGCAAAGGTTTTTCTTAAATTCGGGTTAGCAGTAACCTTAATTCCATACTGATAGACTTCTTCGAAAATGTCATCAATTAATTCGACAGGATTAGTGAAGGAACGACTTTTAATTAATTGGAGAGCATGTTCTGTCAATGCATACATCAATGCATTTCCACCACTCTCAGAATGAGAAGCAAAAACAGAAGCATCTGACCACAGGACATTTTGGGTGCATAATCCCACTTTTTCAATTCCGGATATCGATTTAAGTAAATTAGCTGTTTGCCATATTTCAGTCATATAACCACCTTTGAACCCAAAAGGACGGATAAGGGGTTCCCGTTCGAAGTTTGATCCGACTGATTGAATTGTGATATTTTTAAATGAGTTTTTTCTTCCCGGTAATGAACATGAAGCAATTCCGGAAAAGGTTGCAGCGCCCACAAATGCAGTTGTTTTTATGAAATTTCTTCTTGTAACCATTATTATTAGTTCTTATTAAAATTTGTTAATAATTATTATCCGGAACACTTTATAATCGAAATGATGAAAAGGAAGTCAGGTAATACGAAAACTTAAATAAAAACTAACCTAACTTGAATAAAAACTAACCAACATTGTTCTCATACAATTTTTCACCTTACTCCCTTTTCAATCATCATTCCAACTAACAACAAACCACTAACCAAAAGAACTTAAAATGCCATGTTCATTGAATTTCTTTTTCAACCAGTTAAGATCATTTTTCATAAAATCCGAAATTTCTTTTAAACTCATGGTTGGGTTTTTAGAACCAGATTGTGCTCCTCCAAGATCATATTCGTAATGAATAGTAACCGGACCTGAAATCCCAAGACTGATATATTCCTGGAGGTAAACATCAAAGTCGACCATACCTTCACTTAATGGGATATTTGTTATTTTCCATTTTCCATTTTCTTTTTTCCAATAAAAGTCTTTGATTGCAGTTGTTTTAATCCATGGAGAGAGAAGTTTCATCCCCAAAGGCCATGATGCTCCTCCCTCACAAACCGCATGCCGAATATCATACTGAACACTGATATAGTCAGGATCACAGCCATTCATAAGCCAGTAGATATCCCAGACAGGACCTCCAACTTTTGTTCCTGAATGATTCTGGTAACAACCCTGAATCCCGAATTTCCGATTGATCTTTTCAAGTTTATCAAATGTCTTCTTATGGGCAGTAAGGTTGTCCGTAATGGATTTTGCGGGGTCATAACTTAAATATCCCATCCTATAATAGCCTACACCTAGTTCTGAAGCTGTTCCAAGAATTGTTTCTGTAAGCGGATCTTCAGGGTTTATAATACCTGTAACCATCATTGGGACACTAATTCCTGATTGTTGCAAGGTTTTTATTGCCCTGGGAAGATCAGTCTTTACATTTTCAGGGAGAACATGACCTTCATCTCTGACAGACAATTCTGCCCCTTTGAAGCCAATATTAGCGAGGGTTTCTCCAAGTTGTGTATAATCAAGAAATTGAAGACACTTAGTAAAAACACAGAAAGGGTAAGTTTTGGCCTTTGAAATCTGGGGACCAGAAAAAAGTTTCGGACTTATTATGGCTCCGGCAGATACTGCCGAAGCCGTTTTAATAAATTCACGCCTGGACTGTTTCATATATACTTATTTAAAATTTTCAAATTTTCCAGGGTTTCCTATATTCATAACTAAGCAATTGATTAGCTTTTTCAGAGTTTGTGAATCTTTCGTTGACGGCGTCCCATTCCAATCTTTGTTTAACAGCTAAAGAGATATTTGCAAGATGAGCAAAAGAGGTGGAACGATGACCTTCCTCTAATGGGCATAAAGGTGCTTTTCTTGATTTTACACACTCAAGGAAATTGTGTACAAGAGTACCGGTTGCATACGCGTTACTGCCATCAGTCAATTCACTTGATGGAACATTGAACTCCTCATTTTCAATAAATTTATCCCAATTTTGAAATTGTCCTTTAGTCGTGGGGATTATCCTGTATCCGTCCTGACTTGCATAAACTGTGCCTTTAGTCCCTCTAAGTTCGAGTTCTCCATAAGGGAACAGTTCACCACTGGTCGCCTCAAAAATGCTGAACGAGATCATTGCTTTAGACGCAAATTCAAATGTGACTTGCATCGTGTCGGGTATATCACCATCATGATCAAGTACATATTTTCCACCATGAGCAGTGATAGCTACAGGGGCAACTTCCCCCATCATCCAGCGAATGGCATCCATGTAATGTACACCCCAGTTTCCCATCTGGCTTGAATAATCGCTCCACCACCGGAACATATATGGAGCAATATTATATTGATAGGGGCGAAAAGTCCTGGGGCCCAGCCACATGTCCCAATTAAAATCTTTGGGAGGTTGTTCTGGTTCCAATTTCCCGATTCCATTGGGAAACATATTATTGACCCTGGCAGCTCGTGCGACGGATATTTTTCCAATCTTACCACCGGAAATTTCTTTGGCAAGTTTCTGATAAACCTCATTACCCCGTCGATTGAGACCAACTGCAACGACACGGTTAGTGTCTTTTTGAGCATTGACCATTGCCCGGCCTTCCTTGATTGTCGCTGTTAAGGGTTTTTCAACATAAACATCTTTTCCTGCTTTGACGGCCTCGATCATTTGAATAGCATGCCAATGGTCAGGTGTTGCAATGCAAACTGCATCTATACTTTTATCATCGAGAAGTTTACGGTAATCATCGTAATAAACTGGTTTGCCGGAGAAATTTTCGCCCATTTTGGGGACTTGCCCTGGCATAGTTGTCAAATATCGGGGATCCACTAAACCACGGTCACGTAAAAGGTATGGCTTATATATATCACATAAGGCAGCAATCTCACAATCAGGTTCTTGCATAAATAGGGCCAGAAGTTGTGAACCCCGGTTACCAATTCCGATAAACCCAACACGGATTTTATCATTAGCTCCAATAATCCGGCTTTTTCCGGAGGAAGCAAATGTATTAACCCCCAAAATCAAACCGGCTGAGGCAGCTGCACTTTTTGCAATAAACTCCCTTCTCGTGTTTGTCTCTTTTTTCATATTTGTAAAATTTTACTTATTTATTGAATAAGCAATTTAAGAACTCATTTATTTATAAGCTGACGCCTGATTTAAAGAATCCCTTTCTCAATCATCTTATAAATCTCTGTTCCTGCCATCAGGAATCCGCCGACACCATAAACTTCGGTCATTTCACTTGTAACTGGTTTAGGACCTTTCCCTCTTGGTTGAATGAATCCGACTTTTCCATCGGGCCAGACAGAAGCGACCATTGATTCCCAGCCTTTTACAATTGCCGGAAGATATGTCTCTTTGTCAAGATAACCATTATTCACACCATAAGCCAAACCATAAACAAAAAATGCTGTTCCGCTCATTTCAGGAGTAGGATAGCTTGCCGGATCGAGAAGGCTGGTACTCCAATATCCATCTGCAGATTGCAGGGTGATAAGTTTTGCAGCCATCTCCTTATAGATTGTTACAAAATAATTTTTATTCTCATATTTTGCAGGAAGTTCCTTTAAGATAATCGGAAGACCGGCAAACACCCAGCCATTACCACGTCCCCAGAATACTTTAGCACCGTTGGCTTCCTTAGTGTCGAACCAATTTGAATCCTCGAACCAGAGGTGTTCTTCTGTATCATAAAGAAATTCAGTAGAGGCTTTATATTCCTGAAACATAAAATCAAGGTACTTTTTCGAACCTGTCTCAGTAGCCATTTTTGCCCATACCCCAGGTGCCATAAATAGAGCATCGATCCACGTCCAACGCTGGCTGCTAAACCTGACAAATTTCAACCCCCCTACTGGAGGGTATAAAAGTATATGATCGAGATAAGCTCTTATAGGCTCTATCATCTTCTTATCCTTATACTTGCGGTAAAGCTCAATATAGGTCTGACCTACACAATAATCATCAGCATTGTACCCCCGGGTTAGGTTGTCATGATGAATAAAATATGTCCATGAGCATTTTTCACCAATTCCCTTTAGCCACTCATAATATGAATCATTGCCAGCGATACCTGCCCAATCAACCATACCTGCATAGAGAGTCGCATTTCCCCACTCGGGAAGCGCTAGTGTAAGAGGTGTTCTTACCTGCCAGTCTGCAACTGCTTTAAGCACAGTTTTGATATCAGCTTTATTGAGATCAGCTTGAAATGAAGGGATTATTTGCTCCTGTGAATAGACTGTAAAATAGCTAATTAGTAAAATAATTATTAAAATACTTTTTTTGATTTCCATTTTTTTTAATATGTGAATTTTCGTTAAAACAAATTTACAACATGTGGTGAAACTTTCGGGAAGTAACCCCATGTTGTAAAAAATTAGTCGGACACTAATGTTATTTAATAAAAATTACTTTTCAAATAATTCTTAGTCACTTTATACTTAAGACTAGCTCATAAGCTATGTGACTAATAACCTGGGTTTTGTTCCAATTCTTTATAAAGGTCGATCTCTCTTTGTGGAATTGGCAACAACAAATCGGTTGAGTTAAATTCAAAACCCGGCTCAGGTGTTGAAGCAAAAGCAGCCATTACGGTTTCTGCAGCTCCAAAACGGATTAAATCATAAAGACGTTGATTTTCAAAGCAAAGTTCAATTCGTCTTTCAGTCAACAATAGACCTTTGGTTAAAGTGGTGACTGTACTTAATCCTGCACGAGTCCTGACAGCATTAAAAGACGACAAAGCAGATGCATCCGTTGTTGATGCATTGCCAGCTAAAATGGCCTCAGCATGCATTAATAAAACATCAGCATACCGGATAATTATCCAGTCATTGCCCTGGTTCTGTGTCAGTGTTATAGGTTGAAATTTCCCGCATTCCCAGCCTCCGATTGGTCCTCCAGTTGGATGCCAATAAAACAGTGTAGGTTTCCTCTTATCTGCCGGGTTCACAATACTCATCAGATCAACCGTTGCATTACCCAAACCGATTTGACTAAACTGGTAAGAAAATCCCTGGCTATTCTTGGCATCATCCTGAATAAACTGTACCCCAAAAATGATTTCATTGTTCCTTTCTTTGTAGAACACATCGTTATAGATAGGCATCAAACTATAATCTCCACTTGAAATTAATTGACCCAATAGTGTTTTAGCCTTCTCATAGTCTTTACAAGTCAGATAAACCTTTGCCAAAATTGCCTGTGCTGCCCCTTTTGTAGCTCTTCCCACTACGATTCCAGAGCGTCCTGGAAGATTGTCAATTGCTGTAAGCAGATCTGATTCTATAAAACCATATACCTCGCTTTGAGGATCTCTGGCAAAGTATTCCTTGTCAGTATATTTAATAACTTTATCAATTATTGGAACATCCCCGAAAGCACGAACAAGGTTAAAATGGCTCAATGCTCTTGCAAATTTTGCTTCCCCCTCATATTGCAATTTCAAAGAGGTACCGGATACATTCACAAGGTTTTCCAGAACAGTATTTGCCCTGAAAATAACATTATAGTTATCAATCCAATAATCAGATACCGTAGCATTAATAGTCTGAACGTTCATGGTTTCAAATTCTTTCCATTCACCTTCGCTGCGCTCGACCCTGTTATGAGAGTTATCTGATCGCAATTCTGTCAATGCCCATTCATTTTGAACGTAGTTTTCCATACCACTATAAATAGCCACGACACCTGCTTCGACCTCTTTATCATTTTTATAAAATGCGGCGCTTCCAATTTCAGATACCGGAGAAAGATTCAGAAAATCTTCACAGGAATTAAACCATAACATGTTCAAAAATAAGAGGGTAATTATAAAATACTTTTTCATTTCTGTAAGTTTTAAGGTTAAAATTCAATATTTAAACCAAGAGTAACCGCCTTAGGAACAGGAGGTGCTCCGACCTGATAACCCCCACGAAGAGGGCTTGATGAATTGGTAACCCCTTCCGGGTTAAAGCTGGTGTACTCGTCAGACATTATATAAATAAGGTTCTGGCCTGCGACATAAAACCTTGCAGAGCTTACTCCAATTTTATTGGAAATTTTTGAGGGGATTTTACATCCCAGGTTTACAGAGCGCAGAGCAACGAACGAAGCATCCTGCACACACAAGTCGGTCAAAATACGCTCTTGCACTAATGCTTTATCGGGGAATGTACTTTTATAAGTCATTTGACTAGCAAAATGCGTTTCCCAGTACTGTGGGTCAAGGTTTAGCGTTTTAGCACCATGTGAACCCTGAACGGTAAAGCTGAGATCAAAACATTTTACATTTATTGTATTGTTAAACCCCCAAACCAGTTTTGGATAAGGTGATCCAAGAATTGTTCTGTCATCAGGAGTAATCTGGCCATCTCCGTTCAGATCCTGGACATAAACATACTTTCCCTTTCCACCGATTATATAAAAAGGATCAACCAGGGATTCAATAGGAATATCTTTCAAATACTTATATCCATAGAAAGACGAAATAGGGTTGCCTTCGAGTGCAATATAATCAGCTGGACGCTTCGAATCTACATAAGTAATAAGACCACTTGCTCCTGCAAAGTCGACCAATTCATTTTTATTATGAGATATATTAACAGTAGTGGTCCAATTAAAACCAGGTCTTGAAATTATTGAAGCACCAGATTCTATCTCAAAACCTGAGTTCTTAACCTCCCCAATGTTCACTGTCGCTACGTCAAATCCGGTAACGGACGCGATTGCCTGATCCAACAATAAATCTTTACTTCGTCTGATATAATAATCGAGCGAAAGTGTAAACCGATTATCCAGGAATCCAAAATCGATACCCGGTCCCAATTCAACAGATTTTTCCCAGCGTAAATCAGGATTTGCAATGTTTACCGGGTTAAAACCAGAAACCTTAATGTTGTTAAGAATCGCGTTGACTGGTTGTACACGTGCTATTGAACTATAATAACCGATTCCTTTATTGTTTCCTGTAACTCCATAGCTTACACGTGCTTTAAGATTGGATATCCAGCCAATGTTTTTCATAAAATCCTCTTGTGATATTCTCCAACCAACAGAACCAGCGGGAAAAAACCCGAACCTCGTATCAGCCCCGAAACGGGAACTTCCATCGTATCTTGCACTGAGAGATAATAACCATTTGTTGTTATAGGAATAATTAAATCTGCTGATAAGAGCTAGCAAAGATTCCTCCTGGATGTTTGTACTGACAGGTGAATACACTGATGCAGCATTAATGGTATGAATATAGTCAAAAGCATATCCGGTCCCTGTAATTCCGGAAGAAGTAACATCCCATTTTTCAAACGACAAGCCGGCAATAGCATTAATATCGTGCTTGCCAAAGATCCTGTTATAGGAAAGAATATTTTCATTGGTCAAATGTATGGCAACATCAGTATTGTATGATGATTTAATAGCCGCCGCCGCCTCTGATTTATCAGCCTTTCGCCCCTGCCACTTGGATTCCTGGCTATTTTGATAAGAACCGGACACTGACGTGGTAAAGCTTAAACCTTTGGCAATATTAAGTGTCATAAAGAGATTGGTGAACAGGTTTAAATTATATTCACGGTATTCCCTTTCCAATACTTTTGCAACCGGACCTGGATCAGCTGATTTACTGATTACAGTTCCTGTTGTGTTACCGGGCAGGATATAACCATCGAAGTAGGTTTCCATAGCATAATCGCCGACGACAACATTAGGAAATTTACTTTTGTTGACATACTTAATTGTATTTTCATCTAAGATATTCGGTAACCAGGTAGCTGCACGTAACACATCCTGAATCGCCATCGGAAACTTCCGCTGAGTTGAATATGAAGGATTTATCATACCTCCAAATTCGACTATTTTGTTCGGCTTGGTACTCAGGTTTATCCTGAGATTCATTTTCTTAAAATTATCGGTCAACAGGACACCATCATCCCGCAGATAATTTGTTGAAATGGAAAACCTGGTTTTATCATTTCCACCCCGGGCACTTAGTGAATAACTCTCAATTACACCTTCGTCAAAGAAAACA
Source organism: Bacteroidales bacterium (assembly GCA_030692905.1). Classification (GTDB taxonomy): domain Bacteria; phylum Bacteroidota; class Bacteroidia; order Bacteroidales; family VadinHA17; genus LD21. The sequence continues at coordinate 4,756 of JAUYBT010000013.1, read as the reverse complement.
TCCGGCCACCTGTTTTCTGTACCTAATAATTCTACGTATTTCACCTGATCTGTCAGAACACCATTGTTATTTGCAAGAACGAACTCTTTCCATTCGCTTATTGTGGAAAATGGTTTATATCTGCGTTCAGGAAAGGTATATTTTAGTCCTTTGTAGGCATTTAAACTAAAAAGTGTTTTTCCCTCTGTTCCTTTTTTAGTAGTAATCATAATCACACCATTTCCACCACGTGAACCATATATGGCTGCAGAAGCTGCATCCTTAAGCACTTCAACAGATTCGACATCGTTCATGTCAATACTTCCAAGGTAATCAGAAGAAACGACTACACCGTCCATAACAATTAAAGGAGATGCATCTGCAGTAATTGAGCCAATACCACGAACACGAATTGTAGGTGCAGAGCCAGCGCTTGCATCAACCATCTGAATACTGACACCCGAAACTTTCCCAATCAGTGCTTCTTCTGCACGAGAGGTAGGAATTTGTTCCAGCCCTTTATTCGTAACTTTGGAAATTGCTCCGGTCAGGTGGGATTTTTTCATTGTACCATAACCGATAACTACAACTTCATCCAACCCTATTGCACTCTGCTCTAAAGTAACATTGAAAACAGTCTGATTCCCAATTTCCACATCCTGAGGGGTCATTCCAATGAATGAAAAGGATAAGGTTCTGGCTCCTTCCGGTAATACAATAGAAAAATTACCTCCATTATCTGTAATCATCCCGGTTGTTGTACCTTTTACAACAACTGAGACTCCGGGAATAGGAGATCCTGCCTGGTCAGTCACTTTACCTGTAATTTTCTTATCTTGTTGTTGTGTGGCATAATAAGGAAAGTCGATCGAAGAAAGAACTATCTGTCGGTCAATTATTTTATGGGTCACTCCTGACCCGGCAAATAATATGTCAAGGATCTCTTCAATCTTCAGGTCTTTTGCCTCAATATTCACTTTTCGCTCAACATCAACGATCTTACTGTTGTACAGAAATAGAAACTCAGACTGATTCTCGATTTGTCTTAGTATCTCTTTGATTGGTTGATCTTTAAATTCCAGGGTTAGCTTGGTACCCTGAGAATAAGTTGTTACAGCCAATACCTGAGTTACACTAATAATCAATAAAGTAATTGTTAATCGCATGACTCTGATTGTTTTGGTGGCCCAACTTTTTTTTGTTGGAAGCCAGTTTTTTCCTCTAATAAATTTCATAACTTTGCAATGAGTTAGTTTAATATCAAATTAACTTAAGACTTTTTCAGTCAACACAAATGAAAAGGTTATTGATTTTCAGGGAGGTGAGGTAACACTTCCCTGAATTTTTTATAATTCAAGCTGGTGTTTTTCATAGGCAATCACTTTATTTTAGTAATAATGATTTTAGTTTTGGAATAAGAGTTATCATCTAATTGTTTCGGTTTAATAATTGTATATTTTATAGGGGCAGAAATCTTCAGGAGCTCAAGTATTTGTGCTAACGATTCATTTATAAAGGTGGCAGTATAAACATATTCTTTAAGATCCAAACTTTGCAATTCTATATCAACATTAAACCGGCGACTAAGCTTCCTCGTCACTTCATTCATAGGGTCATCTCTGAAAATCAAAATGCCATTTTTCCATACTGTATATTTATCTACATCAACATTTTGAATAGAAGTGATATTTCTGGAAGTGTTGTATGTCGCTTTTTCTCCCGGCTCCATTAAAGCTATTAGATCATAATCCTTGTAATTACCGGTAAACAAATTGACCTGGCCTGATTCCAGGATGACCTCAATTTGTGAATCATCAGGATAGTTGATGACATCGAAAGTTGTTCCTTTAACTTCAACATTCAAATTACCGGCTTTGACTATAAAAGGACGATCCGGATCTTTTGTGATATCGAAGTAAGCTTCTCCTATAAGTTCAACTTGCCTTAGTTCCCCTTGAAAAGAACCTGGATATTTAAAAACGGAACAGGAATTTAACCAAACATGAGATCCATCTGGCAAAATAAAATCAGTTTGAATACCTGCAGGTACCTTGATCGTTTGTAATATTACCTGATCAGTTTTGCTAATACGTGCATCTCTAACTTTAAATGTCAGATAACCTGAATAGATCATCAATGGAATAAATAAAACTGCTGCTGCCCTGATGATGGCCTGAATAAATCTCTTATTTATAAATTGTGACTTAAGTTTTTCCTCATCATTTAGGCTAATTCGATGATGCAGTTTATCCAGGATTTTGCTCATCGAATCTCTTTTTTCATTGACATCAGAAAATTCGTTCCAAAATTTATACGCTTCAGATTTAATTAGCTGATCATAACTTGGATTCTCAAGAATATCTACTATTTCTTTTGCCTCCTGTTTTGAACAAATTCCTTTAAGGTATTTCTCAAAAAGATATGAGAACCTCTGATATTTTAACTTATTTTCCTGCATCCTTTTTTCTAATTTATTGTTGATAGAAAGGATAATTAAATCTGGAGTATATCCTGCCAATCATCTGTTATAATACGCAGATGTTAAAGGAAACCCCCTCTCGAGATGAAAATAAATTTTATTTAAAGAAAAAGGGAAATGTAAAGTAGAATTATCAGAGAATCTTTTCCTATTTGGGTTTTTATATATTTAATTGCCAAATTGATATTGTTCTCAACCGTTTTTGAAGAAATGCCAAGCTTCCCGGCAATTTCTTTATAAGTAAGGTTATTTTCTTTTCTTAATATGAAAATTTGCTTCCTTCTGGGTGGCAATCTATCAATAATCTTCTGAACCTGGTTTTGTATATCATCGAATAAAATGGACTCTTCCTGGTCGTAATGGTCTGAAGCATTTGTTATGAAATATTCACGGTATTTTTTTTCTTTTGCCTTTTCTCTGAACTTAGTCATAATATTATTGTAGGCAATGGTGAATAAGAATGACTTAAAAGATTGTTCATGGTCAATTGTCCGACGCTTTTCCCAAATCTTAAAAAAAGTATCCTGTACGATCTCTTCTGAATCTTCTCTTGATTTCAAAATTGAAAAGGCAAATTTGTAAACCCTATTGCCATATGTATTAAATAGCTCGTCATAAGCACTTGTAAAACCATCTTTTAATTCTTTAACGAGTTCTGTTTCCGTTTTCACCTTGGGCAACATTAAAAAAGTGATAATACGTCTTTTACCAAAACTAAGAAAAATACAAGATATATCAACTAATAAAGGTAAGGTCTGTTCTATACCTGTTATAAATTAACAAGATTTTGGAACTTTTTGTTTCTTATTAATAATGAACTGTAACGTTATCCTTCTTTCTTAGGCCTGAGCCCTGTACCTTTATGCCCTTCGGACTGTCTTTATGCTACGCTGTCTTTACGCCCTGCGGGCTGTCTGTCACTACGCTCCGTCTTGACAGGCCGAAGCGCAGCGCAAGACTAAAAGACAGCGACCGAAGGGAGCAAGACACCCGCAAAGCGGATCAGACCTCACATGCATATACTAAGTACTCTTAGCTAATACGTATAAATACCCTGTATAAATAGGTTTTAAGCTTCTTTCTCCCTTTTAGCATAAGAGTTACCTTTGTGTTAATTAATTAACAGATGAATTTTCCGGGTTGATGGAAAAGCTTTACGACTTATTATTAAAAGATATCCGGTTTGAAGAGGGATTGAATGCCTGCATGAATTGCGGAGTCTGTACTGCTATCTGTCCGGCTGCCGAGTTTTATAACTATGATCCCCGTAAAATAGTAGACACCGTTCAGACAAAGGATGATGATGAAATAACAGAACTTCTGAAATCTGAAACAATCTGGTATTGTGGAGAATGTATGTCGTGCAAGACCCGCTGTCCTCGGGGAAATGCTCCAGGTTTGATAATCATGGCGTTACGATCGCTTTCCCAGGATCTTGGTTATTTTATTGAATCTGAAAAAGGACGACAGCAGCTTGTTCTGAAAAGGACCGTTGGCCAATGGATACTTGATCATGGTTATTGCCTTTACCTTGAAGGAGTTGGTACAGCCATGCATCCTGAACAGGGACCTGTCTGGGACTGGATACAGGATAACTGGAGTGATATTTTTAAAAAAATGGGAGCTAATTATAAAGGTGACGGCCCTGGAATTCTGCGGAAGATCCCGGATGCGGCAATGGATGAGATCAGAAAGATTTTTGAGGTAACAGGGGGGATGAAAAGATTTGAAAACATTGAAGAATTTTCAAAGAAAAAAGCCGAAGAGTTAAATATGACCCTTGATGAAGGTATCGATAATGAGTATTTCAGACATATTTATAAAACTAATAATGGATCTCATACAAGATAATATTCTTATAGGATGAAAATTGAAGGGAAAAAAGCCATCTGGAAGGATTATCAGAAGGAAATTGCTGATGATAAATTCTATTATGTAAGAAGCTGCGTCAGACAAAATTTCTTTCCGGGTTCGGAAACAGCTTTTCTTAAGATTATGCGTGAAGAGCTTAAGAAAGATGTTTATGAGCATCCCTGTCATACTACCTGCACAGGTATCGGTTATCATAGTGATATCGTTCCGGTTGAGACTACAATGATAGTAGTTGCACGTCAGTTTGCCATCATGAATGAAGCCGGCTATGAAAACCTTATGCCATCGTGCATTACATCTTTTTGATTATATACCGAAATACTTGATACGTGGCAACATTTTCCGAAGGTCGAAGAAAAGGTAAGTCAACAATTAAAAAAAGCCACAGGAAGGGAATTCCAGATTCCTAAAAACCTGGCACATGCA
>JAUYBT010000243.1 GCA_030692905.1 Bacteroidales bacterium | reverse complement strand
CAGGAAAGGTTCCCGGGGCAAAAAGCATAGAGGAGGTACGAAAATTTTATGAGGACCAGGTACCCATGAAGAGGGGTTGCAAACTGGAAGATGTGATGAAGGCACTTTTATATATTGTTGACCAGGAATATGAAACGGGGCAGGCTGTTCCTGTTACAGGGGGGCAGGTGATGTTGGGCTAAATGAACAAACGAATGAAGAACAAACGAAGTAAGAATTAAGAATGAAAACAAAGGCAGTACGAATTTACAGGAAGAAGGATCTGCGACTGGAAGAATTTGATCTGCCGGAATTGAAAGATGACGAGATCCTCGCACATGTTATTTCTGACAGCATCTGCATGTCGTCGCATAAAGCTGCATTACAGGGTGCTGATCATAAGCGTGTTCCAAACGATATTCTTATAAACCCCACTATAATAGGACACGAATTTGCAGGTGTTATAATGGAGGTAGGGAAGAGATGGCAACATAAATTCAAAGCCGGTCAAAAGTTCTCGATTCAGCCTGCAATGAACCAGATGGGTACTCTTGATGCTCCTGGTTACTCCTACCGCTTCATCGGTGGTGATGCAACACATGTTATTATCCCTTCAATTGTGATGGAAGCCGATTGCCTTCTGCCATATGATGGGGAGGCTTTTTTTCCTGCATCTCTTTCAGAACCGATGTCGTGTATTGTTGGCGCATTTCATGCAAGTTATCATATTCCCCCGGGAACATATGTACATGATATGGGTATTCGAAAGGGAGGAAAAATGGCAATCCTTGCAGGTGTTGGTCCGATGGGACTGGGAGCAATAGATTATGCATTGCATCAGAAACGGAAACCCGGATTGCTGGTGGTTACAGACATAGATGATAACCGTATTTCAAGAGCTGCCTGCCTGTTCACACCTGAACATGCTGAAAAAGAAGGAATAAGGTTGATTTATGTAAACACCAGTAAGATGAACGATCCGGTTAAGCATATGCGTGATCTGACGGAAGGAAAAGGATTTGATGATGTTTTTGTATTTGCCCCGGTCAGACCTGTGATTGAGCAGGGCGATGCAATCCTCGGCTTCAATGGGTGCCTGAATTTCTTTGCAGGTCCCACAAATCCGGAATTTAAAGCTGAATTCAATTTCTATAATGTCCATTACGCTTTCACCCATATAGTTGGCACATCCGGTGGTAATACAGATGACATGAGGGAATCGTTAAGCCTTATGGGAGAAGGAAAGATCAATCCTGCTATTATGATCACCCATGTCGGAGGACTCGATGCTGTGATTGATACAACATTGAACCTTCCCATGATTCCGGGAGGTAAAAAACTCATTTACACTAATATATCGATGCCGCTTGTCTCGCTTAACAAGCTGGGGGAGTTAGGTAAGAAAGATTCCTTCTATAAAGGGCTGTATGAAATTGTGGCAAAAAACGATTATATCTGGTCTCTTGAAGCGGAGAAATACCTGCTTGCCAATGCTAAACCAATCTGATTTTCAATTCTTTAGCAAATTCCGTAGAGATATAGTTTTCGTAACTTAAGCATACATGAGTTGCAAAAGCAACAGCTGTTGTAATCACTTTTGACCATTCTTTTTCAGTCAGCTTTTCCAATTGCTCCATGTTAATGCCATTGCTATATATTGAAGTTATCATCCCCGTATTGAAATTATCGCCGGCGCCTATTGTACTTACAGGTGTGATTTTTTGTACCGGAAATTTTCCTGAAAAAGAGGTAGTCCTTACATAAACACCTTCTACATTTGCAGTGTAAACCAGACACTTACAGTAGTTTCTTACCACTTCCCATGCTTCATCAGGATTGTTTACCCCAAAAATGTTTTTAAAATCTTCATCAGAACCCCGGAGTAGGCTGGCCATCTGCATATTTTCAATGATCAATGGCTTCAGAATATCTAATTCAGACAGATGAGTCTGCCGGAAATTAGGATCATAGAGTATTAGTGCGCCATTCTCTTTTGCACTGTGGATGAATTTTTTAAACTTCTCCCTTATCTCCGGCCAGATTGCATAAAATGACCCACATTGAATTATATCGTCTTTTTCAATAACAGGAAAATCTATATCCAGGCGTTTACCGGGAAAGTCCTTATAGAAAGAGTAATGAGCATTATTTTTCTCATCAAGAAATGCCAGGGCGAGTGCGGTGCTTCCGTCATGAAAGCGATGTACAAACGATGAATTAACTCCGTTGGTTTTCAGAAAATCATCGATTAGATTACCAACGTCATCCAAGCCATATTCGCTTATAAAAAAGACTGGCAATTCCATGCGACCCATCGATACAACGCTGTTCAGGACTGATCCGCCTGCTTTTGCTGCACGGGGCTGACCATCTTTAAAGATAATGTCCAGTACTGTTTCACCTATACCGTAAATTTTTCTCATCTGAAATTATTGTAGAAAAAGAGTTATGGGGGTGAATTTACTAATTTTAACTTTATCAACTACCGTAGGATCATTTCTTCCGACATCCTTTTTTGCCACAAAGGCTCGAAGGCACGAAGAATGCACCAAGTTATTTTTATATTTGCTTTATGTTAATAAAAAATGTCAGCACACATGAAAGCAATGATGCTCACCGGGATCAGACAGATGGAAATGAAAAATATTCCTGAACCTTTTTTAGTAAAAAGCAATGATGTTAAAATAAAAATGACCGTTCTTGGAATATGCGGATCGGATATTCATTATTATACTCAGGGTCAGATTGGTTCCCAGGAAGTAAAATATCCTTTCACGGTTGGACACGAAGGAGCCGGAGTTGTTGTTGAAGTCGGACAATCGGTCAAAAGGGTTAAACCAGGTGATGCCATTGCAATTGATCCCGCTATGCCTTGCTGGGAATGTGATCAATGTCTTGCCGGAAGGCATCATACCTGCCGCAAACTCAGGTTTCTGGGTTGCCCTGGTCAGGCTGAAGGATGCCTTATGGAATATATTGTCATGCCTGAGGAAAGCTGTTTCCCTTTAAGCGGAAAACTGACTCCGGATCATGGTTCAATTTCCGAACCTTTGGCTATAGGGGTCTATGCTGTGAAAAAATCAGGCGGTGTTAAAGGTCTCAAAATTGGCATATTAGGATATGGACCTATCGGTATGAGCGTGATGCTCGCAGCTAAAGCAGAGGGTGCTGATTCTTTTTATATAACAGATAAAATTGATCCGCGACTCTCAATTGCAGTAAAGGAAGGAGCCTCCCTTACCGGTAATCCGTTAAAAGAAAATGTAGTTGAGAAGATCCTGCAAAAAGCCCATCAGGGACTGGATGTTGTTTTTGAATGCTGCGGCCGGCAGGAAACGTTGGATCAGGCTATAGAGATTCTTAAACCGGGGGGCAAGCTGATAGTGGTTGGCATTCCTGAATTTGACCGCTGGTCGATGAAAGTTGAAACGACACGACGAAGAGAAATTTCACTCCAGTTCATTCGCCGCCAGGTGGATTGCGTGGAGATTGCTCTTGAAATGATGAAAAAAGGAAAAATCAATGTCGGGAATATGGTTACACACCGGTTCCCGTTCGATAAAACTAAGGAAGCTTTCGATCTTGTAGCTGATTACAAAGACGGAGTGATGAAAGCAATGATAGATTTTGAATCATAAACGGAATCTGCGATCATTATTATTCCCTGCATATATATAGTACCCAATCCTTGTAATCAGGAACCCCCGGATATGATTCAGGACAATTGAATTGTAAAAGGTTATCACCCTTTATGGTTTTTGAATCATATACTTTACCGGTACCCGGATTATACCAATGATATTTAAACTTTTTATTGGTCGCAGAATCGTCCATCTGAACTTTTATTGTACCTCCATATCGCAGATACAAAACATATTCCTCTCCTGGTTTTGCCAGGCAAAATGGCTGAGGGTACTCCCTTACTAATTCAGGATGCGGTGCCATGTTCCACCATTTAATATTCTTAAAAAAATCTGCCAGATGCTTCATTGATACAGCACCTTCATAATCGTAAGTAGTACGGTCAAATCCCTTTTCGAGGGGCCATGCACCGGCACCTCCTGCAGATTCAGGAACACTGGCAAGCCACACATGTCCACCTCCATATGTATGTCCTGCTGCACCTGACAGGATAGCCGACCACGCTGCAAACCGGATATCCATGCCCATGGGATTACCCTCAATAAATTCATACCAGGGTTCTGTTACAACAATTGGTTTTGATGGCTGATGCTTATATTCTTCAGATATAATCAGAGGGATCATCTCATTCGCATATTTGCCATGCCCGACCTGACTCTGGTTATAATCGAGCCATGATTCCTGATGTAAAACACTTCCGGTTGACCATTGAGGAGCCTCTGCTCCGCCATCCCAGAATGGTGGGGTATTGTGGAGACTAACTATCCGTTCATACTGGTCTTCATTTTTTATCAATTTGCCCAAATCCTTCCAGAAATCAAGGCTGAAACCGCCATTATTATTCATATTATATTCACCTGCAACTACCCATATAACGTTATAGGCACCGAACCGGTGAACCAGATATCGCCACCAACGCTCCATTTTTTCGGCTCCTATCGTAGTGTTCATATTTGGCCTGCTCCACCATCCATGTATCCAGACGGTGATCCCTTTCGAATTTGCATACCGTACCATCTCCTCAACTTTCTTCGTATGTTCGTTATCCAGAATGGTATAGGTTTCATCCAACAGGGAACTTTCTCTACCCCATCCGTTACCGGGCACAAAAAGCTGACCGATATTAAAACCCTTCGCTGAACGGTCGTCCACCAGTTGTTTGAAAGTATCTAAGTGGATACTCCGTTTTGTCCAGTTCCACCATGTGTCACCGATCCAGAGAACCGGCTGCCCGTCGGAATATTCAAAAAAATGACCGGAATTTTCACCACTCTTTTTCACCCTGATCAAACCATGCCTGGTTGGATTGGCCTTTTTCTCATCTTCAGCCCATGCCACAACCTCTAAATTTCCCTTCTTACCATTCATACTCCTGTCGGTTGAGAAAGTAGTATATTTCCAGCTACCGGTAAAAGGTGGTGTGAAGTTTACACGCCATTCCGATCCTCCGTTCCAGAATCCCACTACTGTAATTTTCTTATTTAAAGCATCACCTTCGGTTCCCTGAAAGGTTACACTCAACAGATCATCTCCACTAGTGGCTGGTATGTCCTTATAAGGATTTGAATAAATATTCCCGGATTTGAATGAAATTGTATAAACTTCCCACTGGTGGATAGGTTCAGCTTTTGCCCTCAGGCTAAAAAGGGAAAAACAGGTTATCAGAAAAAAGATTTTCGGGTCTGCAAAAAATTTCATAAGCATATATATCTTAAATTATTCAAATTCAATAAATGTTAATAATCCTTATTTCTTTAGAGTAAGAATGTGAAATAATAAAAATTTTTCTTAAAATTAGTTTTTAAAATTATAATTAGTATATGAAAACACTAACCTCTGGTCTGAAAACCTTACTATCCCTCTGTTTTGCGTTAATTTTCTTTACTGCGTCAAATCTTGCATCAGCCGAATTGACGAATAAAGAAAGAAACATTCTGGCCAATAAAGCTAAAGCCATTGATCTTGCAAAAGTCCTGATAACCGACAACTCATGGAATAAACTTCCTGAATATAAAAACAGACAATTCTGGCAGAACCTGCCAGCGAATATCAGGGAGGAGTATATCACTAAAGCAGAAGCATATCTTGCTTACAACTGGCCAGTGGTTAAAGCTACTGACTATCTTGAATTCATTCGTTCCGGTGACCGCCGGCAGGGCGTGTATTCAGCCTGCAGTAATGCCCTTATTTCACTTGTAATGGGTGAACTGGTTGAAGGTAAAGGGAGATTTATGGATCAGATAATAAATGCAGTCTGGTATTACAGTGAGCAGACATGGTGGGGATGGTCAGCACATTTATACTTTCAGGAATCTAGCCCGGGATTGCCTGATATAAATGACCCTACTGTTGATCTTGGGGTTGGTGAGGTTACTAATAACCTGTCATGGACATGGTATTTATTTAAAGAGGAGTTTGATAAGGTACATCCTTTGATTTCCAGGCGTTTGAAACAGGAAATCATGAACAAAGCCCTGATCCCATATTTCACAAGAGACGATTTTGGATATATGGGTTTTAAAGGTGGTCGGCCAAATAACTGGAATCCATGGGTTAATTATAATATGCTCAACTGTTTTCTATTACTCGAAAGTGATCCTTCAAAGAAGGTAGCTGAGGTGCAGAAGATAATTAACTCGCTTGATAAATTTCTGAATGGTTATTCGGACGACGGCGGTTGTGATGAAGGTCCCTCTTACTGGGGCGCAGCAGGTGCTTTGTTATATGAGAGCCTTGAAATTCTGCAAGATGTGACCAATGGAAAATTTGATGTTTTCGATGATCCTCTTGTTCAGAATATCGGAAAATATTTTTATAAAGTCAATATACATGCTCCATACTTTATAAATTTCGCTGATGCTGACGCTACAACAGGTGGAAACGCCTCTTCGGTTTACAGATACGGAAAAGCGATTAAAGATATTCAAATGCAACAGTTTGGAGCATATCTTGCAAAACTGGGTAACTGGGGTGAGCATAGTTTAGGAGGGAAGATCAGCGATCAGATAAAAAATCTCGTGCTCCTGGATGAGATCCGTAATGCTGAAGGAAGAGAAGTACTTGTTGCAGATTTCTGGCTACCCGATACTGAGGTTGCCGGAGCCCGTGATAAAGAGGGAAGTTTCATGGGATTTTTCTTTGGAGCAAAAGGTGGCTTTAATGCTGAGAGTCATAATCACAACGATGTTGGCTCCTGCGTAATGTACTATGACGGAAAGCCTTGCCTTATCGACCTGGGTCGCGAGGAATATAATTCAAAAACTTTCAGTTCAAGGCGTTACGAGATTTGGACGATGCAGTCAGGATATCATAACCTGCCCTTTATCAATGGAATTGAGCAGAAAGATGGTGCCGGTTTTAAAGCTAAGAATTCCACCTTCACTGCAAAAGCTAAAGCTGCCACGTTTTCAACTGACATTGCTGGCGCTTATCCCAGAGAGGCTAAGGTTAAAAGCTGGGTTCGCAGCTATACATTGAACAGAAGTAAAAGCTTTGTAATCAGCGATAAATTTGAACTAAGTGGGATGAGTAAACTTAACACCAGTTCAAACTTAATAACCTACTGCAAAGTGTCAGAAGTTAAACCGGGCCTCTTAAAATTTATTGGTGACGGATTCAGTATGAATATGAGCTACAATCCGAAGGTTGTGGCTCCGGAAATTGAGTTTATTGAAGTTACTGACCGCTCTTTGAAGCGATACTGGCCAAATGGCGTAACCCGTGTCAAACTGGAGTTTATTAATTCAGGTTTAAAAGGAGGGCAGGTGGTAACCTTTACACCAACTAAGTAATACATATTTTTTCTTCCCGATTATTTAATTCCTTCAATCAATGTCAGTTTATAAAGAAAATCGAATAATTCATGAAAAGGGAAGATACCTGTCAACAGGTTTACTGACTTTTGGAATGATAGTTACGATGGCGATGACTCCTTCTCATGAGAAAACCGTAAGTAGCGATATTAAAGGAGTTCAAAAAAATTCCGTTGTAAACCGGTCCTTTGATGAAGGATTCCAGGCAAAGACTTTTCATTCGGCTGTTGTGGATGATGATAATACAAAATGGTTTTTAACAGAGGTTGGAATTGTCAGTTTCGATGGTAAAAAATGGAGTACACATAATAAAAACAGAAAAGTTCCGACTGAGAATCTTAAAGATTTCGTGTACGATTTATCTTCTTACGGACCGGAATTATGGATAGCCACATCCCTGGGAGCGACAGTAGCCACTCTCCCTGTAGATGCAAGAACAGGTGCAACTACTTATTATACGGAAAACACTACTATCCTGAGCGATAATGTTCTTTCTGTGGCCATAGGTAAAGGTTCCTTACGCTGGTTTGGAACAGACAAGGGCATTTCTGCATTCCTTAATAAAAAATGGCTTACCTATTCATATCAGAGAAAATATCCTGAAGGTATGTTCAAGGATTTTCCCATAACAGCTATGGCCACCAGTCCTGACGGTGATTCTCTGTATGTTGCGACTGATGGAGCAGGTGTTGCAAGAGTTTACAGAGATAAAGTGGATGCTATATCAGGAGCTTCTGAATACGCTCAATGGGGACCAATAGAGATGCCTTCGGATAAGGTCTACAGCATCTGTATCACTCCCGATGGGACCCAATGGTTTGGTACAGATATGGGAGTTGCCAGGCATACAGGATATAAAACCCTGGAAAACTGGACGGTTTTTACTATTGATAACGGACTCGTTGATAACTTCGTTCAGTCAATTGCGGTTGACAGGAAGGGAAAGCTCTGGTTCGGAACCAAAGGCGGAGTATCAGTTTTTGATGGCACTGCGTGGATTTCTTTCACTATGAAAGATGGACTGAACAGTAATAATATTCTGTGTATTACTGTTGACAAGAACGGCATTGTATGGCTAGGCACCGATAATGGAGTAATGAGTTATAATAACGGGGAGTTTGTCAACTACAGATAAAACTTTTTCGCCTTACAATCATCTGTTTAATAGTATTTATTAAGTAATAGAAAAAAAAACTTAAATGAAACTCATATATTTACATTAACTAAAACCTAAGATCATGAATAAAAAAATCATCTTACTTGCTACTTTTATTTTAGGTTGCTTTTTTACCTATGCACAGAATGTAGGTTCATCACCTGAGTATATTAAAGATTTAACACCTGAATGGAAAGGTGAACGTTTTGCTGACGGAAGACCTAAAGTATCCGATGCCATCCTCGAGAGATTAAAAAATATCTCTATCGAAGAGGCATGGGGTGTTTTACGTAACAAAGGATTTCAAAACCAGTTCGAAGGTGACTGGACAATTATCCGTCCTGAAGAAGCTATGACAGGCCGTGTTGTAACAGCTCAATACATGCCTCTAAGACCTGACCTTGAAAAACAGGTAAAAGCACAGGGTAAAGCAGAAAACAGAGCACAGCAGGGAGGAACCAATTCATGGCCGATTGATCTTCTTACAACCGGAGATGTTTATGTGGCTGACGGATATGGCAAAATAGCTGATGGTACCTTAATCGGCGATAACCTGGGAAATTCAATTTATGTCAAATCACAAAGAGGTGTGATTTTTTATGGATCTGTAAGAGACCAGGAAGGACTTACCGAAATTAAAGGTTTTAATGGATGGATTAAAGGAGCAGATCCATCATATATTCAACAAATGATGCTCACCTCAATTAATGCACCTATTCGTGTCGGACGAGCCACCGTATTACCGGGAGATGTTGTTCTTGCTAAGAAATATGGTGTAATTTTTATACCTGCTTATCTTGTCGAAGATATGGTATTGACTTCTGAAGTTACAGCACTTCGTGATGAATTCGGACATCAGCTT
>JAUYBT010000217.1 GCA_030692905.1 Bacteroidales bacterium | reverse complement strand
TTTTTAATATCCTCATTCCATCCTATAAGCTCTTTGATTGACCCGGAGGAGCTCGTTCCTTCATATGATGCAAGTTTCACAAAAGATATCCGTGCCTGAAGGTTAATCCGTCTGAACAGGTCTGCCGCAAAAAGAAACGCTCCGTTAAGAATTCCAAGGAAGACCACATCTTTTCCTGCAAGGTCGTTGTTCATCTGCCTGGCAAGTTCATCTATCCTGCAAAGGATGGCTTTTTCGGTGATCAATTCTCTGAATGTTTTATCAAGTATCCGGATTTCTTTCATGACGGCAATTTTTGAAATGTCAGCCGGTGCGAAAATATGAAAATAATAGCTTATTTTTGTCCTTATCAGCAAGTTAAATTAAATTATTTTAAATGGAACCGATTGTAAGCATCATAATGGGCAGCACGTCCGACCTGCCAATAATGGAGAAAGCAGCAGAGATTCTTAACAATTTCAGGATACCTTTTGAGATGAATGCTCTTTCAGCACACAGAACCCCTGAAGAGGTCGAGAAATTTGCAAAAAATGCCGCTTCCCGGGGAATAAAAGTGATTATTGCGGCAGCAGGTATGGCAGCACATCTTCCCGGTGTAATAGCCGCCATGACGCCACTTCCTGTTATCGGAGTACCTATAAAGGCTTCGTTTGAAGGACTGGATTCCATTTTTTCCATTCTCCAGATGCCTCCAGGAATACCGGTCGCCACTGTGGGTGTTAATGCTGCACAGAATGCAGGTATCCTGGCTGCTCAGATTATTGCCACAGGTGATGATGCAATTATGAAGGAGGTGGTAAAATACAAGGAATCTCTTAAAAAGAAGATCGTTCAGGCCAATGAGGAACTGAAGAATGTAAAGTATCAATACAAAACGAATTAAGATTCTTTATTTTTATTCAGAGAATACAATTTTTTGTATCTTGGTGCTATAATTTTTGAAACAGTTGAGCTCGCTGCACAAGATATCTGTTTCTGTATTTTACATATTTCTCTCTTTAACCGCTTCCGGTGGAGGTCCTTATCGTCCATCAGCCGGAGCCGGTGAAGCAGGAATGGGATACGTTTGTATTATGAAGAACGGGTTCTGGTCTTCATTCCATAATCAGGCATCACTGGCTTATAATAAATCTTTTTCTTTCGGATTAAACTACGAAAACAGGTTCAGTATCAAGGAACTTGGTACCCGTTCAGTTGGTATGACAATTCCTGCCGGAAAAGCCTCACTTGGAGTTGTTTATTCACATTTTGGGTATACCGACTTTAAACGGGATATGACAGGGCTGGCTTGTGGGATTAAACTCTCAGAGAAAATATCCGCCGGGATACAAGTCGACTATTTCTCAGAAAGAGCTTCAGGAGAGTATGGTAATAATCAATCTGTTACGTGTGAAGCCGGCCTTCTTGTTACGCCCTCAGAAAATATCAGGATCGGGATTCATCTGTTCAACCCTGTACCTAATTCAATAAGAAAAACCTACTTGCCAACAACCCTCAGGGTTGGAGCAGGAACAGACCTGAACAAGTTACTTTTTGCAGGGGTTGAGGTTGAAATGAGTTCCGGAAGTAAATTGATAATCAGAACAGGCTTTGAATATGAGGCAGCAAAAAAACTTTGGATCAGGAGCGGCTTCAGTACCAATAACAATTCATTTAGTTTCGGGTTGGGATACCTTGCGAAAATTGCGCAGATAAATCTCGGTTTTACAACTCACGAAAAACTGGGAGTAACCTCCTCTGTCTCATTAATATTTAAAATTCATTGATAGAAAAAATCAATTAGAAATCAATTAACCACAAAGTTCGTAAAGTTATTGCAAAAGTCGCAAAGTATAAGACAACCAGAACCTAAAGAAAAACATTTTGAAGAACTTACACAGAGAGACTCACTTGGGAAAAGGCAATTAATTGAACAATTGAATGAAGAACAAACGAATTAAGAACAGCGAAATAAAATGAATGATAAAAAATTTGATCTTGAAGACCGTCTAATAGACTTTGCAGTTTCAATAATAAAATTTGTTGAAAACTTACCTGTATCAAAATCAGCTATACATCTTGGAGGACAACTTCTAAGATCTGGGACTTCACCATCTTTAAATTATGGTGAGGCAAAAAGCGGTGAATCCAAAAATGATTTCGTTCACAAAATGAAAGTCTGCCTTAAGGAATTACGGGAATCATATAATTGCCTTAAAATAATGCATAAAGCGATGATTTACAAGACTGAACAAGAAGTCCTTTACCTTATACAAGAGTGTAATGAATTGATAAGCATTTTTGTTAAAAGCATCGTAACTGCCACAAAGAAATAATTCTGCATTCTTCATTCGTTTGTTCAAATGTTCTTAATTAAAAAAGATCAAACTGAAAAAACAGAAAGATATCCGGTTGAATGTTAAAATTTTTATTGATACTATTTTTACTTTTTCTTTCATTCTGGAGTTTTAGTCAGGAAACAAACCTATCAGAAGTCGTTATAAATATTGCAGAAGAGTTGGCAGCCGATGACTCTGACCCGGAGGCGGCTGTAACTTATATTGAGAGGCTCTACGAACTTGCAGAAAATCCGGTAAAAATTAATTCAGCCGGTGAAAATGAGATTTCAAGACTATTCTTTCTTTCTGATTTCCAGGCAAAAGCATTGACAGATTATGCCCATTCTTCGGGCAGAATCATTTCCGTTTATGAATTAATAAACATCCCTGGATTTGATAAAGAAACGGCAGAGATGATGATACCATTCATCACCCTTGATAGTAAAACGACCGTAAATTCAGATTCAGTACACTGGAGGAATACATCGATAACAAATCTGTCCATCAGGTCAGGTAATGATGATACAACATCATTAGGTTCCACATGGAAAATACTCACAAAATACAAGTTTACAGCAGGCGGCTTTTCAGGAGGATTTACAGCTGAAAAAGATCCCGGAGAGAAGTTTTTCAGCGCCAATCCTCCCTTGCCTGATTTTCTGTCAGCCAACCTTACATATATTGGAAGTGGTCTGATCCGAAGGCTTATTGTGGGAGATTATTCTGCACGATTCGGTCAGGGTACAAATATTAATACCGGAATCAGGACAGGTCTTTCACTTACCGCACCGGGGTATATGTCGGCCAGTGATGAGATAAAACCTTATACATCAACCGATGAAAACAATTTTTTCAGGGGAGTGGCTGCTGAATTTTCTTATGAGAACCTTGGATTGACTCTTTTTTATTCGAAAAACTATTCAGATGCCACTCTTGGCTCATTATCAGGTTCTTCGAAAGATTATATTGAAAATTTCTATTTGGCTGGGATCCATAACACCTCTTCTCTGCTGCAAAAAAAAGATGCAATTTATGAACTGGCATATGGAATAAATCTTTCGTACAATTTTAATAATGTGCGGGTTGGTTTCACCTGGTCAGGTGACAGGTTTTCACTTCCTGTAAAAATGACAGGGAATGACCCTGTGGATATTTTTGATTTTGAAGGCGATAGAAACAATCTCTACACTTTTTCTTATAACGGCCTCATTAAAAGAATTTTGCTCTACGGCGAATTTTCAACAAATGAGTATAAAAAGTATGCTATCATACAAGGTTTGTCATTCAGACCATCTGACCGGCTAACCATTAATTTCATATTCAGGAACTATAGTGCAGGCTATATCAGTTTTCATGGCAAAGGACCTGGAGCAGGTTCAGCAACCGGTAATGATCAGGGAATTCTCGGGAATTTCACCTTTGAAGCAGCCAAGCATCTCTTCATAAGTGGTGGTTGTGATATTCAGAAATTCCAATGGTTAAAATACCGTTGCAGTTCTCCCTCATCGGCAATGAGGCAGGAAATAAGAGTCAGATTTACGCCGACTGAAACATTAACAATTGATGCTTCATATAATAACAGGTTTTCGATGGTCGATAATACTGAAGCCAACGGAATCCCCGAACAGAAGCAGATTATCACCAAAAGTATAAAAGGTTCTGTCCGATATTCTCCTTATGAAAATCTGACCCTGGGAACACGAATCGATTATAAAGTTGTTGATCCATCGGGCAGTAAAGGTATGCTATTATTACAGGATATGGTTTACAGGTTCAGACAGCTCCCGGTTACATTATGGTTCAGGTATTGTATTTTCCAGACTGATGATTGGGATTCAAGGCTTTATACATATGAGAATGATTTACTTTACAGTTTTAGTATTCCTGCGTTGTCAGGAGAAGGGAGCCGAAGTTACATAATGGCAAAATGGGATATAGTCGATTTTGCAGAAATAAGAGTAAAATATGGCCTTACATCGTTGATTGAAAGTGGAACGAGCACTAAAAATAACAAAGAATTAAAAATCCAGTTCAAGATACAGTTTTAGATCATTTGCTTCATTTTATATCATACGGAGTTTTTATATCCCTGATATTAAGCTGGAGGTTTTTATTTCCCCTGAACTCATTCATTTCCAACGAATAACAGATATCAAAAGGATTTCCTCCCTTAATATATTCAAAATGGTTCGCCTGGCTGAAAGCTATAGCAGAGAAGCTTTTCTGGCCCGTTGACTCCTGGCAAAGATCCAGTTTAAGATGTTCACCGCTTGATCCAACCATACGTCCTGCTCCGGTATCAAATACATTCCGTGAAACGAATACCGGCGACATGTTTTCAGGTCCAAATGGCTGAAACTGGCTCATTGTTTTGAAAAAATCTTCATTTATCTCAGAAAAGGAGAGCTCAGTATCAATAAAAACACGTGGGACAAGTTGTTCTTCAGTGATTGTGTTGTAGACATACTGCTCGAACCTCTCCATGAATGGTTGGATATTCTCCTTTTTTAGTGTTAATCCTGCTGCAAACATGTGCCCTCCGAAACTCTCGAGAAGATCGCTGCATGCCTCAATGGCTTGGTAAAGATCGTAGCCCTGGACAGATCTGGCAGAACCAGTAGCAAAACCATTTGATTCTGTAAGAATGACTGTTGGACGATAATATGTCTCGATTAATCTGGAGGCAACAATTCCAATTACCCCTTTTTTCCATGTTGGATTATATAGCACTGTAGTTCTGGAATTTACAGTTCTCTGATCTTCAGAGATCATCCGCATAGCCTCTGTTGTGATTATACGATCGATGCTACGTCGTTCAATATTGAAATTATTGATCTCCTTACTTATCCCTGTGGCAATTTGGGTATCGCTGGAGACAAGCAGGTCAACAGCCTTGCTGCCTGTTTCCATTCTTCCGGCAGCATTGATTCTCGGACCTATCTTGAAAACGACATCCTCGATTGTGAGTGCCTTGGTGATTTCAGATTCACGGATTATCTCTTTAAGCCCGGTGCGAGGAGATTCATTTAGCTGCTTCAGGCCGAAATAGGCCATAACTCTGTTTTCTCCGGTAATAGGGACAATATCCGATGCAATACTGACAGCTACAAGATCGAGATAATGGTAAATTGCATTGAACGGAATGCCATGCACCCTTGAATAGGCATGAATAAGCTTGAAACCTACTCCGCATCCGGATAGTTCTTTGTATGGGTAATTGCAGGATGGTTGCTTGGGATCAAGGACAGCAAGCGCTTTGGGTATCTCATCGCCCGGGTAATGGTGATCGCAGATTATAACATCGAGCCCTTTTGTACGTGCATATTTGACTTTTTCGACTGCCTTAATACCACAGTCGAGTGTGATCACAACCTTACAGTTACTCTGATATGCGAAATCCAAACCCTGGAATGAAACTCCGTAACCCTCTTTATATCTGTCGGGTATGTAATACTCAACATTTGAATACTGATCTTTGAGAAATGAATACATCAGGGCTACGGCGGTGGTTCCATCTACATCATAATCACCATAAACAAGGATTCTTTCGTTTTTCTTTATTGCGGTTGATATCCTGTCAACAGCAATATTCATATCCTTCATAAGAAATGGATCATGAAGGTAATCGAGGCTGGGAATAAAAAAAGCCTTTGCTTCATCAGCAGAGGTAATATTTCGCTGGACCATCAGATTTGCCAGAGACTCCGACACACCAAGGGCTCCTGCGAGTTGTTTCACAACAGCAATATCTCCCTTATCCTTCACAACCCATTTTTTTTCCATTCTTTTACTGATTAGTCCATTCCAGATCAAAAATTTCCTGCAGGTTTCTTTTCACTTTGTTTTTTACGGAATGAAAATACTGCCTGCCGCCCAGCTCCTTTTCGAGTGAAGTAACCCCTTTATCCGTAAAGCCACAGGGGTTTATATTATTAAAGTAGGTCAGGTCGGTATTAACATTAAAAGCAAAACCATGCATGGTTACGTACCTGCTGGCCTTTACTCCGATAGCACAAATCTTCCTTGCCTTCCCGCTGGTTTCCGGGTCGAGCCACACACCTGTTCCTCCCTCAAGCCTTGAGGCTGCAAGGCCAAATTCACCAACAGTTCTGATGATAGCCTCTTCGAGTCTGAAAATATACTCTTTCAGCCCTATTTTAATGACCTCCAGATCAAAAATCGGGTAGCCTACAATTTGGCCCGGACCATGATAAGTTATGTCTCCTCCCCTATCTATCCTGTAAAAAGAAGCACCCTTTGCCTGAAGCTGAATATAGTCAAGAAGAAGATTATTTTCCGACCCGCTTTTGCCAAGTGTATAGACATGAGGATGCTCAACAAAGATCAGAGTACCGGGAAGAATGTTTTTAACGGAATCTCCGGTCTGGTTTTCCTGTTTTTTGCTGTCAACAAGTTTTGCAAAGATATCTGCCTGATAGTCCCAGGTATCTTTATAATCCTTTTGCCCAACGTCCTCATATACAACGCTATAGCTCAATTGTATTTATGAAATTAAGTGATGCTAATATAAATAAATTTATCGAGCCTTTATATGATTTTCCGCATGAAAAGATGACCTCACGAGGGGGCTGCTTTCAACGAAAGAAAATCCTAGTTCCAGGGAGATAATCCTATACTCTTCAAACTTTTCCGGGGAAATATATTCCACTACTTCCATGTAATCTAATCCCGGTTGAAGATATTGACCGATTGTAAGTATTTTGCAACCTGCGGCATAAAGATCCCGGATAGTTTGAATTATTTCATCCTCAGTTTCACCAAGTCCCAACATAAAACCCGATTTGGCAATTTTCCCTTTTTTTGAGATATGTCGTATAACATCAAGACTTCTTTCATATTTTGCTTTTGTACGGATTATCGGAGTAAGGCGTTTTACGGTCTCTATATTATGAGATATCACATCCGGTCCGGTATCAATAATCTTTTGAATACTTTCAGCCTTCCCGTCAAAATCGGGAATTAAGGTCTCCATCGTTGTATCAGGATTAACCTCTTTCACACATTTTATTGTATCCGCCCAGAAAGATGCGCCCCCATCGGGCAGATCATCGCGGTCTACTGAAGTGATCACACAATGCTTAAGTTGCATTTTTTTAATTGATTCAGCCAGTCTCAATGGTTCCTGAGGATCAGGAGGAAGTGGTTTTCCTGTTTTTGTGGCACAGAATTTACAGGCCCTGGTACAAATATCACCGAGTATCATAAAGGTTGCAGTGCCCGAATTCCAGCATTCACCTATATTCGGACAATTTCCGCTGGTGCATATTGTATGAAGATGATTCTCAACAACAACATGTTTCACCATTGAATATTTTTCTCCGCTGGCTCTCTGCATCTTAAGCCACACTGGTAATCTTTTGTTCTTTTGCATTCAGGAATCTATTTGAAATTGAGCAGGCAAAGTTATAAACAATTAATAATCCAATTTATTATATTTGTTCTCTTCATGATAGCATAAAAAGTATTAATTAAAATATTACACAAATGGCTAATAATGAGTTAAAGGTAAACCATAAATACCAGACAGTTATAGGTGATTTCCCAAAAGTGGGAATCCGTCCGACAATTGATGGCAGGATGCGTGGGGTAAGGGAATCGCTTGAGGATCAGACCATGAATATGGCAAAGAATGCCGCAAAACTTATTTCATCAAATCTGAAATATCCAAATGGCAAACCGGTTGATTGTTTAATATCTGACACATGTATCGGAGGGGTTGCTGAATCGGCAATGTGTGCTGAAAAATTCAGTAAGAACAGCGTGGGAGTGAGCCTTACGGTTACCCCTTGCTGGTGTTATGGAAGCGAAACAATCGACATGAACGCCGATATTCCAAAAGCTATCTGGGGATTTAATGGTACTGAGCGCCCTGGCGCTGTTTACCTTGCTGCGGCACTTGCAGGTCATACCATGAAGGGTTTACCTGCTTTCGGGATTTACGGCCACGATGTTCAGGATTCAGGCGATCAGTCAATACCTGAGGATGTAAGTGAAAAAATCCTCCGGTTTGTACGGGCAGGACTAACTGTATCATTAATGAAAGGCAAATCATATCTTTCAATGGGCGCAGTTTCGATGGGAATAGCCGGATCAATAGTTCGGGAAGATTTCTTCCAGGAATATCTGGGAATGCGGAATGAATACGTTGACATGAGTGAATTCAACCGCCGGCTGAACGAAGAGATTTTTGATAAGGATGAATTCAAAAAAGCGCTTGAATGGACAAAGAAAAACTGCAAGGAGGGGAAAGATCTTAATACAGTTCAAAAGTCAAGAAAGCAAAAGGATAAGGAATGGGAGATTGTTGTAAAAATGACTCTCATTGCCCGCGATCTGATGGTTGGCAATCCAAAACTTAAAAAACTTGGTTATGGTGAAGAAGCACAGGGTCATAATGCTATTCTTTCCGGTTTCCAGGGGCAGCGCCATTGGACTGATCACATGCCTAACGGCGATTTTCTTGAGGCAATCCTCTGTTCATCATTCGACTGGAATGGCATCAGACCTCCATATCTTGTTGCCACAGAGAATGATGCAATGAACGGAGTGCCCATGCTGTTTGGTTATCTGCTTACCAATACAGCACAGATGTTTTCAGATATCCGTACCTACTGGAGCCCCGAGGCAATAAAAAGGGTTACAAAGATGAAACCTGGAGGTCTTGCATTGAACGGAATTATTCACCTCATCAATTCAGGAGCTTCAGCTCTTGATTTTTCAGGAAGACAGATGAAGAAGGGTGAGTCGTGCATTAAACCATTCTGGGATATAACAGGAAAGGATGCTGCTTCTTGCCTTGAAGCAACACAATGGCCCCCCGCAGCTTCGGAATATTTCAGGGGGGGTGGCTTCTCATCACAATTTGATACAAAAGGTACAATGCCTGTTACTATTTCGAGAGTTAACCTTGTCAAAGGCCTGGGTCCTGTGCTACAACTTGCAGAAGGCTGGACTGTTGAACTGCCGGAAAAAATGAACAAGATACTTAGTGACAGAACTAATCCCACATGGCCAACAACATGGTTTGCTCCAAGACTTACAGGGAAAGGACCATTCACCGATGTTTATTCCGTGATGGCAAACTGGGGTGCCAACCACAGTGCCTCAAGCTATGGACATATCGGTGCTGATTTTATTACACTCGCATCAATCCTCAGAATACCGGTTTGTATGCATAATGTGGTTGATGAGAAAGTGTTCCGGCCAAGTTCATGGAATGCATTTGGTATGGACAAGGAAGGATCGGATTACAGAGCTTGCCAGACTTACGGGGCGCTTTATAAATAGTTCTTTCACCTCATCCCCCAACCCCTTCTCCCAGGGGAGAAGGGGAGTAAGGCAAACATAATCAAATAATTAAGCCCCTCCCCCCTGGGGGAGGGGTTGGGGAGAGGTAAAAAAATATGGGAGGGATGAATTAAGACATTATTATCTTGATATTAACATTTAAATCAATGGAAACAACTCTTGAAAACAGAAAAATTGAAATCGCCCAGGAGACCCTGAACAACCTTAATACTACCAGAAAATGGACCATGTTCCTTGCAATTATCGGCTTCATCTTTCTTGGTTTATTTATTGTAATCGGAGTAATTACCGGCATATTTCTTTCGGCTTTTAACTCCGGAGCGACAAGTATGGGAATTCCTGAATCATTGTTAGAGGTAATCTTTATTATCCTGGCAATAGTGTATTTTTTTCCTGTCCTTTTCCTTTTCCGTTTTTCGAAACATGCGGCCCATGCTGTACAAACCCTCGATAAGCAGGAACTCCATAAAGCATTTCAGAATCTTAAATCCTATTTTGCATATCTCGGGGTACTTTTAATAATTGTTTTATCATTTTATATTGTGGCATTAATAGTAGCAGGGACATCAATGGCATTTCTTAAGGGGCTTGGATAATGCAAAAAGGTGATATTGTAATTGTTTTCGACTGTGGAGCAACAAACGTCAGAGCTGTAGCAATTAACAGCAAAGGCGATATACTTGCATCTGAATCATACCCTAATAATACACGACCGGATCCCTTCTACCCTTCCTACAGGATCTGGGATATAAATGAGATATGGGAAAAGATGCGCAGGGCATCACAAAAAGTTATCCGCCAGATCAATGTAAATCGGATTGCAGGGGTCACAGTCACAACTTTCGGTGTTGATGGAACCCTGTTCGACAGGTCAGGGAAAATGCTTTACCCTGTCATATCATGGCAGTGCGAAAGGACTAATCCAATAATGGCCAATATCGATAAATACTTACCTCTCAATGATTTATATAGCGAGTGCGGCGTTCTCCCTTTCACATTTAATACAGTTAATAAACTGATCTGGTTTGTCGAACAAAAACCGGAAATAGTCGAAAAAAGCTATCGGTTTCTTTTCATGTCTTCAATATTCTCATTCCTTCTTACCGGTGAGATGGTAAATGATACAACCATGTCTGGAACATCGATGTTAACAAACCTGTCAACAAGGGGGTTTTCCGAAAATATTATCAATAAAATTAATTTCCCTATTGAAAAAATCGGAACACCCGTTGAAGCAGGCACTATTACCGGAAAGATCAATGCAAAGGCTTCTGCAGAAACAACAATTCCTGAGGGTATCCCGGTAGTTGCTACCGGTCACGACACACAATTTGCAATTTTCGGATCAGGGGCTGAAAAAAACCAACCCGTTCTCAGTTCAGGAACCTGGGAGATACTGATGGTTAGGGCAGAAGGTTTCAGGTCAGGCAAAGAGCAGCTCGATATGGGTATCACAACCGAACTGGACTCCAGA
>JAUYBT010000214.1 GCA_030692905.1 Bacteroidales bacterium | reverse complement strand
GCAGGGGTTGTCTTAGAAAGTAATTACCTGTCAGTAAATGCGATAATGCTCGGCGACAATAAAAAAAACATGAATATACAGACAGGGTTTTCATTTAAAAGCGGGAAAGTGAGTGTTTATTACAATTATCGTTTTAATATTGTATCAGGAAATAAATTAATGCCATTATCGCTTCTTCATCAGACAGGACTTGCATTCAGTTTAAATAATGTTGATAAAAGAAATCTAATCAAGACAATAAATTTTCCTATATTGTAGTTATAGTAGTTATATTTGGAGAGTAGAAAAGTGTTGTTTTAGTAAAATTTGTATATTTGGGGATTCTTAAAAGCCATAATATTATAAGGAGTTATGTATAAATTCAGAGCCTTACCAGTTGTTCTTATTTCTGTCTTGCTTTTTACATCCTGTATATTTAATAAAAAAAAGGGTGGCAATGCTAAAGTTTCCTCATCAACAGGCTGGGAGTATAATAATCCTGATAATGGCGGATTTGAAGTTACTCTTGGAGCCGACCAGAAAACAGGTCCTGGTCTGGTACTCATAGAGGGAGGCCGTTTCACAATGGGACAGGTGCAGCAGGACGTTATGTTTGACTGGAATAACAAACCCAGAACTGTCACGGTATCTTCGTTTTATATGGATGAAACAGAGGTTAAGAATATTGACTACCGCGAATACCTTTTCTGGATGCGCAGGGTATATATAGATTATCCTGAAGTGTTCAGAAGAGCTCTGCCTGATACTTTAGTCTGGAGAAGTCCGATGGGTTTCAACGATCCTTATGTACAGTATTATTTCCGGCATCCTTCATATAATAATTATCCGGTTGTCGGTGTCAGCTGGATTAAAGCAAGCGACTTTTGCATCTGGAGAACTGACAGGGTTAACGAACAGCTCCTTATTGATGAAGGAGAACTAAACCCTGATCCAAACCAGGTAAATGAAAAAAACTTTAATACAGAAGCTTACCTGGCAGGACAATATGAAGGTGTAGTTAATCAGCTTCGCGAAAGCCTGAATCCAAACCAGACAGAAAGACGTACTAACTTTGAAGATGGTCTTCTTCTTCCTAGTTACAGACTTCCTACTGAAGCTGAATGGGAATTTGCAGCTTATGCACTCAGAGGCAATACTTTTGAGGAGAGGATTTACGAAAGAAGAATATATCCGTGGAATGGTCATAACGTTAGAAACTCCGGAACAAAATCACGTGGTGAGATGATGGCTAACTTTGTCCGTGGCAGAGGAGACTTAATGGGAGTGGCCGGCAGCCTGAACGATAACGGGAGTATTACTGTAGATGTAAAGGCATATTGGCCAAACGATTATGGACTTTATTGCATGGTAGGAAACGTTAACGAATGGGTACTGGATGTTTACCGTCCTCTTACATCAGAAGATGTCGATGGTTTTAATCCTTTCAGAGGTAACGTTTTTACCGATTTAAGGAGAGACCCTAATGGCTCAATTGTAGGAAAAGACAAACTTGGACGCCTATATGTTGATACAGTAAAAGATATTGATGTTGCAAACAGATATAATTATCAGAAGGGCGATTACAGGAATTACAGGGATGGTGATCTTCAGTCGGCAATACCAGGAGGAGCTGAATGGACAACAGAGGATGGCAAAAAGGGTTCACTCAGGATGTATGCTCAGGATAATACAGCCGGGTACAGTGATTTCGTAACTCTTATTAATGATAATGCACGTGTATATAAGGGCGGATCATGGAAAGACAGAGCTTACTGGCTTAACCCATCAACAAGAAGATTCCTCGATCAGGAAGGTTCACGTGATGATATAGGTTTCAGGTGTGCAATGATAAGGGTAGGAAGCCCTTCAGGTCTCTGAAATTGGGTTCACTGACAGTATAAGCCTCATTATGATTGCATAGTGAGGCATTTTTTTGAAAATATGAAGACTGAACAACTTTACGATCTCTTTAAAGAATCTACCGGGGTAACCACCGATTCCCGAACAGTCGGGAAAGGACAGATTTTCTTTGCACTCTGGGGCGATAATTATAACGGAAATAAGTTTGCTTCAGAAGCTCTTGCAAAAGGGGCTTCATGGGCAGTTATTGATGACCCTCTCTTTGAAACCGAAAAGACAATCCTCGTAGAAGATTGCCTCTTTGAACTGCAGGCTCTGGCATCGCACCACAGGAAAGAGATGAATGTACCGGTACTTGCATTAACTGGTACTAACGGGAAGACAACTACCAAGGAACTGCTTGCCGCTATCATGGCAAAGAAGCTAAAGGTTCATTACACAAAAGGAAACCTTAATAATCATATAGGGGTTCCGCTTACAATTCTATCGGCACCTGGCGGGACTGAAATGATGATAATTGAAATGGGCGCCAATCATATTGGAGAGATCCGGACACTGTGCCTGATAGCAAAACCTGATTATGGGATAATTACAAATATTGGCACAGCACATATTGAAGGTTTTGGATCAGCAGATGGGGTGATGAAGGCAAAAACAGAACTTTATGAGTACCTCCGCAAGGTTAATGGAATTGTCTTGTATAACGACAAAAATCCCCTGCTCACTGAAAAGATCTTTAAAATCATAAACAGGGCTGTTCCCTTTTCTGATCCTACAGGTTTTGATTTTATTGTTGAACCGGTGCCATCTGATCTGAATCTTAAATTAAAAGCAACATATCATCATCATACCTATAATATATGTACCAATCTTTTTGGTAACTATAATCTCGAGAATATTAAAGCTGCAATGGCCACAGGCTTGTTCCTTGGCGTTGAAATGACCGATATTGTTTATGCTGTTGAAAATTATCAGCCGGCAAATAACAGATCACAGATTAAAATCACAAAGAACAATACTCTTATTTGTGATTCTTATAATGCAAACCCGACAAGTATGAATTTAGCCCTGGAATCATTTGCCGGAATTCAGGCCGTCCGGAAACTTGTGATACTGGGGGATATGCTGGAACTGGGCGAAAAGAGCGAGGAGGAGCATATTAAGTTTTTAAATGAACTTCAATCTCACAAAGTTGAAATGGCTCTTCTGGTGGGACCTGTATTTCAGAAGGTTTCCTCAAAATCCGGTTTTAAATCATTTTCTGACGTACAAAAGCTTATAGATTTTCTTAAAAATGAGCCCGTGAAGGGAAACACTATTCTTATAAAGGGATCGAGAAGAATTGGGCTGGAGAAGATCTATGATCTGCTTTAAAAATTATGGTAAGTGGGTATCCGCACCTGTAAATTTAATATTGATCAGCAGGACTTCAGAATTGCTGCCTGACCTGACTCGAGGACCCCACAGTCCATAACCGGAAGAAACTATAAATTGTGTATTCCCTTTCCTCAGATAGCCATAGCTTAACTCATAGATCCACGAAGTAACATAATTCAGCGGCCACATCTGGCCGTTGTGGGTATGTCCGGAAAGCTGGAGGTCAACGCCCTGTTTTGCAGATTCATCAAGATGGAAAGGCTGATGGTCGAGCAGAATAACAGGTTTTGTTGTATCTGCCTGTTTCATCAGCTCACCCAGGGTTAGTCGTTCTTTTCCGTAAAACCGGAATGAATCCCTGTCTATCCTTCCAATCAACTGAATACCACCTTCAAGGGTTACTATTTCATCTTTTAAAACTCTTATTCCTTTACTCTCTATATATGGAATTGTACGACTGCCACCTCCAATAAATTCGTGATTACCGGTTATAGCAAAGAGACCATCATTACATTTTGGAATGGTGAAGTATTGGAGGAGATCACCTCTCATAACAGGTCCAATTTCGCCATCAACAATATCTCCCAGGAGTAAAACAAGATCAGGATTCATCTCTTTAAGCATTCCTGACAATTTCTTAATGCTTCTTTTTCTTATTATACTTCCAAGATGAATGTCAGACACCGCTGCAATACGTAATGTTTTTATTTCTCCGGCCGGTTTGTTTATTGTGATGTTATATTCTTTAACAACCGGTATTACGGCATTAATGAAGCCTCCAATGATCAACACTGAAGAAATGACCACTGTAAGAATAAATGACCACTTACGGAAAAGGAAGATATTCTCACCACTTATGATTCCCGGAATTCTTAACGTAAGTAAAATAATATCAGATATAAGGAAAAACAGAAAACCATATAACATGAATGCAAGCCAGAAGCTTCCCATAATATTAAGGGCGTCAGAAAGAACGGAAGAATGTTTTGATTCAAGGACTTTAGCAATAATAAAGATTACAGCAAGTAAAAAGAAAGTAATTGAATAAAGCAGCCTGTTATTTTGAAGAACTGGTATTGCATTGTACCCTTTAAAAAAGATATAAATATTTATCAGAGAGTAAATTGTGAGCGCTATAGAAAAAAATATAATCATTTGGTATTTTTTCATTTCAGATCAGGATTCCGTTTTCAGGCTATTATAAGTTTTATTGCCTTTAACATAAAACTCAAAAACAATACTCTTGTTCAAAATCATTGCAGGAGAATGTACCACTTCCAGCTTTTTTACCATTTTTCTTTTTTCTTTGAGGTCGCTCACATTTTTATAATAGTCAATATGAGCTTTCCAGACTGACATAAAACTGCCGAAATTACCTTTCAAAAGAAACCTGATAGCAGAAAGACCATCCAAAAGCTTTCTTATGAACATAATAGTATGTAATTTATTGTCAGGCAGGTTTTTATAAAGAAGAAAGAGACTGTTTCGGAAGTTAAGATATGTTTTAAAGGGGGAATCATATGGTAGGGATCCTCCACCAACATGATACACCACCGATCCGGGTATATAACTTACACGATACCCGGCTTTATTGAACCGCCAGCATAGATCTATCTCTTCCATATGGGCGAAGAACCCGGCATCAAATCCATAGCATTTTCTCCATGCATCCCCGCGTACAATCATACATGCACCACTCGACCAGAATACATCAATTTGAGAATCATACTGTCCTGTATCTTTTTCAACTTTATCAAAGATCCGGCCCCGGCAAAAAGGATACCCGTACTTATCAATAAAACTGCCGGCTGCACCGGCATATTCGAAATGATCTTTCCGGTTATAAGAGAGGATTTTTGGCTGACATGATGCAACATCAGGGTTACTATCCATGAAACTGACAAGTGGCTGAAACCAGCCATCAGTAACCTCGATATCCGAATTTAACAGAACGAAGTATTTGGCATCCAGTTGATTAATAGCAAGGTTATAGCCCCCGGCAAACCCATGGTTTTTATCAAACCTTATAAGCTTTACATCTTGAAAATTATCAGCAACCCATTCCGGAGACCCATCTGATGAACCATTATCGGCAACACATATAATAGTTTCGCTGCTCGTGGAATGTTTTACGACAGTCCCAAGGAACATTTTCAGGTAACCAATACCATTCCAGTTTAATATTACAATGGCAGTATTATTCATTTTCAACCGGCCTTTTATGTTTCCAGCGGCGATGGCTCCAGAGCCAGTACTCAGGTTTTTCTTTGATGATCTCTTCAAGTTTTCTTGTATGGGTTTCTGTAATGAGATACTCCGGAAGTCCGGCTGTATGCTCAAAAAGAAGTTTTATGTCAAGGTTGTAAAATCCCCGTTTTATTTTTTGAATATGAAAATAGACTACAGCCATATCATACTTTGACGCAATTTTTTCCGTACCCAAATAAACAGGAGTATCCTGATTTAAGAAGGTTGTCCAGTATTTGATTTCACTTTTTACCGGTGTCTGATCTGAAAGGAAAACCGAGAGCGTATTTATGTTATTCTTTCTGAAGTTAATTATTTCCCTGATTATCTGTGACATTGGGGTAAGAACTATACCATACCTTGATCTTTGTTTATTTATAAACCTGTTGAAAAATTTGTTTTGCAGAGGTTTATAGATTATAACAATTTTGTATTTCAGAAAAAATGGAAGCAAAGTTGGCCATTCCCAGTTATTATAATGACCAAGAACAGCAATTATATCACGTTTCTCCTCCCGAAGTTTATCGATTATTTCGAGATTGCTGTATGTGAATCGCTTCTTCTGCTCTTCTTTTGACATGTGGACAAGCTTAAAGGTCTCAATAAAAAGATCAGCAAGATGTTTGTAGAATTTTTTTTCTATGCATTTAAGCTCTTCTTCTGTTTTTTCAGGGAATGAGTTTTTAAGGTTGGTTGCAACAACCTTTCTGCGGTATGAAGGAAAGTAATAAAACAAAAAATAGAGGAAGTCGGAAAAGATATACAAAACCGGAAGAGGCAGAAGTGTAATTATCCAGTTTATTCCGTAAAAAATATAGTATCCGACAGCTCCCATTTGATTGAAAGGTCTAATTCTTCATAAATTTACTTACAATTTCCAGAACTTCTGAAAAAACAGAGATGTTTGCTGCTACTATTTCTTCTCCGGTAAGATTTTTCTCATTACCTGAGAAATCGGTTACTTGTCCGCCTGCTTCACGGATAAGGAGAATTCCTGCAGCAACATCCCAGGGATGAAGTCCGTATTCATAAAAAACTTCAAACCTGCCACAGGCAACGTATGCGAGATCGATTGCGGCAGATCCGAGCCTTCTGATTCCATGGGTATGTTTACAGAAATGAGTAAGGCATTTCATATACTCATCAAGCCGGTTGAAATCACTGTAAGGAAATCCAGTTGCTACAAGACTGTCTGCCAGTCTTGTGGTTTTTGAAACATGAATTGTCCGGCCATTCAGCCATGCTCCGCCATCTTTCCAGGCTGTGAATATTTCATTTCCACTGACTTCATAAACGACACCTGCAACAACTTCATCATATTCCATCAGCGCTATACTGATTGCATATGGATGAAGGCCATGCAGAAAATTAGTGGTTCCATCCAACGGATCTATCACCCAGCAATATTTTAATCCTTTTTTTGTTGAGGTCCCTTCTTCTGTATTGAATCCGGCTTCAGGGAGAAGGCGGCTTAATCTTTCAACCAGCATCTTTTCGGAGCCCTTGTCGACATAACTGACAAAATCATTTAATCCTTTGCTTTCGGTCTGACTTATATCAAATCTTTCAGATTCCTTCAGAATAAATGCACCTGTTTCACAGGCGGCTTTTTCAATTTCTTTACAAATATTTTTTAGATCAATCATGGGTTAGTTAACTAGTTCAACGCTCATTCTGCCTGTTGGTGATATGCTATTCAATTTAACTTTTTTTATCTGACCTGCGAGTCTGGATTGCCATGGGTGCTCAATTCTGATATAATTGGAGGTAAGGCCGGTTATTAATCCTTCACTGCGGGTTCTTTCGAACAAAACATTTGTTATCTGACCGATATTCAATTTATTAAATTCCAGATTTTTCTTTTCTGAAAGAGCTATCAGTCTTTTGCTCCTGATTTCCTTTTCTCTGTGCGAAACCTTTTCCGGCAGTTTTTCTGCAATTGTATCCGGTCTTTCTGAAAAAGTGAAAACATGGAGATAGGAGAGAGCCATTCCCTGCAAAAAGGAATATGTATCCTCAAAATCGAAGACTGATTCTCCGGGAAAACCAACAATTACATCAGCACCGATGCCGGCTAAAGGCATCTTTTCCCTGACCATTTTTACCCTGGCAGCAAAGACATCCCTGGTATATCTTCTTCGCATGAGGCCAAGGATTTTGTTACACCCGCTTTGTAAAGGTATATGGAAATGCGGAAGAATTTTTTCATTCATCGCTGTCATTTCAATCAATTCATCCGTTAACAGGTTCGGTTCTATTGATGATATTCTGAATCTTTCAATGCCCTGTACTTTAACCAGTTCTTTCAGAAGAGCTGCAAATGATTCTCCGGTCGATTTTCCAAAATCACCAATATTGACACCTGTTATTACAATCTCTTTTACACCTCTTTCGGCAATTTTTTCTGCTTCACCGAAAATTGATGAAATTTCCGGATTTCTGCTTCGCCCACGGGCCAGAGGGATAGTGCAATATGAACATCCATAGTCACATCCGTCCTGGACTTTCAGAAAGGAACGTGTTCTGTCACCCATGGAGTATGACGGGTTAAAACTATCTGTAGAGGATAGATCGCAGGAGTGTATTTCAACTTCTTGTCTCTTTTCAAAATCGGTCATGTATTCCCTTATGTCGAACTTTTCATTTGTCCCAAGAACAAGATCTACTCCCGGGATAGAAGATATCTCCTGAGGTTTAAGCTGAGCATAACAGCCAACAACAGCAATAAAAGCACCGGGTGAAAGAGTGATGAATTTTTTTATTGCCTGCCTGCATTTCTTATCAGCAGCATCAGTGACTGAGCATGTATTAATTACGTAAATATCAGCTTTCGAATTTGCAGGAACTCTTTCAAATTTCTCCTCGGGAAATGATCTGGAAATAGTGGATGTCTCCGCAAAGTTGAGTTTACAGCCAAGTGTATGGAATGCTACTTTTTTCTTATTAAGATTCATATTTTTTTTGCCACGAGGCGCAAAGGCACTAAGTCGCACAAAAATTTTGACAAAAAACTAATTGTTCTGATTTATTTTTTGAGTTTGTTCAGGAATACATTTCTGAATTCAATATCCTTACCTTCGCTTTGAAGACAGATGCTCCCTTTACTTATCGATACATTAGTTCCCTTGTTTTGCAAGACTCCGTTTATAGATACCTCAATAGTGTTTGCTTTGCAGACAACTTCCATAGTATTCCACTCACCAGTTGGTTTTTCTGAAGAATCGGCCATTTTTTTTACAGATATTTTCGACTTATCTGTACGCTCATTCATATCGGCACCGTTCATGCAAACGAAATCCCCTGCACTCCCGGCTTTTAACTGACATTCAACACATTTTAACCAGATTGTATCAGGTTGCTGACCATGTACAAAAACCCCGCTGTTTGTTGCTTCAACAGGCCAGCGCCATTCAACATGAAGTTTATAATCAGAGTAGATTTCTTTTGTTCGCATGTAACCGAATGGATTACCTGAAATATGAATGACCCCGTTTTGTACTGTGAAAACTGTAGCAGGATCAATAGCAGGATCCTTAAGTTGAAACACCCAGTTATTCAGATTTTTACCATTGAATAATTGGATATTTTTACTTTTTGGTTTTTTAGCTTTAGACTGAGCTATAGAAACAGTTGGAGCTACTAATAAAAAAATTATCAGAAGGGTGGCAAACTGGATGATTCTGGTTTTCATGATTTTGAGATTTATTTATAACAATTTACTTGCAAGTTCTGCCAGGAAGCTCCGTTCGCCCTTAACAAGGTTTACATGAGCAAAAATGTCCTGATCCTTCATTTTGTCTGAAAGATAACTTAAACCATTTGATGCTGTATCGAGATATGGCGAATCAATCTGTTCAATATCACCGGTAAAGACCATCTTGGTTCCTTCTCCGGCTCTTGTAATAATGGTTTTAATCTCATGGGGAGTAAGATTCTGTGCCTCATCAACAATGAAGAAGATACTTGAAAGACTCCGTCCTCTGATATATGCGAGGGGGGTTATTACAAGCTTATCCTCTTTCATCATATCGTTAATCCTTAAAAATTCGGGACTCTGGTGGCTAAACTTATGTTTAATAACGGTGAGGTTATCATATAAAGGTTGCATGTAAGGATCCATTTTTTCCTTTACATCCCCTGGCAGAAATCCAAGATCGCGGTTCGCAAGAGAAACAATCGGCCGGGCCAGAAATATCTGTTTATATCTTTTGTGTTGCTGAAGTGCAGCAGCAAGTGCAAGAAGAGTTTTCCCTGTTCCTGCTTTGCCAGTTAATGATACCAGTTGAATATCAGGATTCGAAAGTGCCTCGATGGCAAATGTCTGCTCGGCATTGCGTGGATCTATGCCATAGGTTGGTTGCTTAATTACCCTGTTGAGCATTTTATTAACGGGATTATAATGTGCCAGGGCGCTCGATCCGTTATTCTTCAAAATGAAAAACTGGTGCCCCTTAAGATTATTCTCCAAGCTAAATTCTCCGGCATTTACTCCGTCTGGATTCTCATAAAGCTTACTTATTAATTCCTGGTTTACACCCTCGAGTATCCTTATTCCTTTGTAGAGATCGTCTATATTGGTGACCTTGTCGTTTTCGTAATCCTGTGCAATGATTCCAAGCGATTTGGCTTTCATCCGGAGGTTTATGTCCTTCGTAATAAGCACTACTGTTTTATCCTTATTGGCACTGCAGACATACTCAGCGATTGCCAGTATCCGGTGATCAGCTGTTCTTTCGGGGAATGACTGGCTGACCTTTTCAGAAAAATCTTTACCTGTTTCGATATGCATATTCCCAAGGTTTTCTCCAAGTGGGATATTGGCTGTCAGAAGCATATCTCCCGAGAGCTTGTCAAGCTCCCTTGTAAATTCACGGGCATGAAAATTGATCAGATCATTTCCCCTCTTGAATTTATCAAGCTCCTCGAGAACAACAATAGGAATTATAATATCATTCTCTTCAAAATTATAAATACATTTATAATCATGAAGCAAAACGTTTGTATCAATAATAAAAAGTTTCTTGTTGTGTTTCCTTCTCATCGTTAGTAATTTAATATCAATATATTACATGAGCGCAATTACA
>JAUYBT010000213.1 GCA_030692905.1 Bacteroidales bacterium | reverse complement strand
GATGGATTGTTCTCATTAAGCGGGGTGCCGGCAGAAGATCTTATCACAATAATCGCGTTGGAAGAATAGCCTATCAGAATAACCATTATTGCTGTAAGAGCTGTATTTAATGTCCTTCTGCTTTTACCGGCCATATACCATACAACTCCGGATATTACAATAAGCATTAATATATTAAGAACAGCTGCTCCGGATATTACCCATATTCCTGTGAAGAAAAGGGCAGCTATGGCAAAAGCTGCGTTTTTTCTGCTATCTGTTGATGAAAATGAGAATTTAACGGCAAAAATAAACAGAACTACCAAAAGTATTATATGAAAAACCATTCCGCTATTGGCAGGAAGACCCAGTGTATTCACAAAAAACAGATCGAATTTTAAAGAAATTGTTACAACTCCGGGCATTATTCCATACATCAGAAGCGCCAGAAGTATAACGGAAGTAGCTAATGAGATAAATAATCCCTTCCATGAAAATTCGAATTTCTTAAAATAATATACCAGTACTATTGCAGGGATTGCCAGGAGGTTAAGAAGATGTACTCCTATGGAAAGTCCCATCAGGAATGCTATAAGAATTATCCATCTGTTGGCAAATTTTTCTTCAGCCACGTCCTCCCATTTAAGGATTGCCCAGAAAACAGCTGCTGTAAACAGTGATGAGGTCGCATATACTTCACCTTCAACTGCAGAAAACCAGAACGAGTCTGAAAAAGTATATGCAAGTGCTCCAACAATACCGGCAGCCATTACTGCTACAATCCTTCCGGAATTAAAAAGATTTTCATTCTTTAAAAGGATTTTTCTTGCCAGATGGGTAATAGTCCAGAAAAGAAACAGAATAGTAAATGCACTTGCCAGTGCCGACATTGCATTAACCATCACAGCAACTTTTGATACTTCTCCTCCTGCAAAAAGAGTGAAAAACCAGGCCAGAACCATAAATACCGGATTGCCGGGGGGGTGACCAACTTCAAGCTTAAATGCAGAAGCTATGAATTCACCACAATCCCAAAGACTTGCTGTAGGTTCAATGGTCATTAGATAGGTTACTGCAGCTATTATAAAAACTGCCCATCCTGATATGTTGTTAATCAACTTGTAATTCTTCATTCCTTATTATCTTTTTTTGAAAGAATATTCTCTGATAATTCAGATGACGAAAATACTTATTTTTTTCATACTATCGCCAACGGGATATGGCTCACTAATTTTACTATTTTTGAGCAATAATTCCTGAAATGAGATATCCGGTAATCTTTTTATATACAACTTTTTTACTTTTTGCGCAGGTTACTTTTGCGCAATATTATGATACAGGGCAAGATCCTGCTTCTCTGAAATGGATGCAGATAAAGACCGGCAGGTTTACGGTCATTTACCCTGAGACTTATGGCTCCGGAGGAATGGCTTTCGCTCAATCACTTGAAGAAGCATATTCAAAACTTGTTTCGCTTTTCCCCGAAAGAAAGTTTAAAATCCCTGTGGTTATTCACAATTTTTCCACCCAATCAAACGGTTATGTTGCATGGGCTCCCCGGCGAATGGAAATATACCCCACCCCTGTACAGAACACAATTCCTCTTAACCCGGAAAGACAACTCGCCATACATGAACTTACTCATGTGTTTCAGATGGAATCATTAAACAGAGGCTTTTCAAAAGCAATGTCGGTGATTCTCGGGGAACAGTTTACCGGAATTGTCGCTTCCCTTTTACCTCTCTGGTTCCTTGAAGGTAATGCTGTTTTTACCGAATCGGCACTGACAGAATCAGGAAGAGGACGAAGCCCCTCATTCCAGAAACAACTGAAAGCAATTGCAGTTGAACAAGGCAGCATGTACAAGTACGACAAGATAGTCAACGGCTCATACAAGGATTATATTCCCGATTATTATCAATCTGGCTATCAAATGGTAACTTGGGCCCTGGCAAAATACGATCCCCAGATATGGAACAGAGTCCTTAATTATACTGCCAAACAACCTTTTACTATTAACCCGGTCAATATAAGCCTTTCAAGGAGTGCCGGCATAACCAAAAAATCACTTTTTAAGGAAACCTTCGACACTCTTAAGACAATATGGATAAAAGATGTTTCAGAAAATAATGCCTTGTTTTACGAAACACTAAATCCTGCCAAGGAGGGGAAATTTATTAATTATTATTCCCCGGTCTTTGCCGGCACTGACAGCATTATTGCTATTAAAACCTCGCAAGCGGCACCCCCGTCATTTGTGTTAATAAACCCATCAGAAAAATCAGAAAAAAAAATACATACACCCGGACAGATGTATCCCTGGTTCATCTCTTATGCAAACGGAAAGCTCGTATGGGTTGAAACCCAATCCGATCCAAGATGGGAAAACAGAGATTATTCGATTATCAAACTTATGGATCTCAGTAACAACAAGATCAAAAGGTTGTCCCGTAAATCCAGGTACCTTTCAGCATCTCTTTCTCACGATGGGAAGAAGATTGCCGCTATCGAAAACACCATCAACAACATTAACAATATTGTCTTAATTGATGCAGAAACCGGATCTGTCATGCAGTCTGTTCCTGCTCCCGGGAATGCCTATCTTCAGCGCCCTCAGTGGGCAGAAGGAGGCTGGAAAATTACTGTTATTTTCTTAACAGAAGCTGGGGAAGGAATCATGGAATACACTTTAACAAGTCAGAAATGGGAGACTCTTGTTGAGGCTGGCAGAGAAGATCTTCAATCAACTTTCTTAAGAAACGATTCACTCTTTTTTATCAGCTCCTTGTCGGGGACCGACAATATTTACCTCAGAACACCCGATAGAAAAATAACATCATTGACCAGGTCAAGATTTGGAGTAATTGATCTCTGCCTTAACGGGGAAAATGTATTTTTCAGTGATTATACCTCCCTTGGAAATAATATCTGCAGTACCACACTTGCTAAGTCCCCGGGTACTGTTGATGACAATGTCAGTTCAGTATCATTCCTGATAAATCGTTTTGACATAAAACCTCAAACTTCTGATTTTAAGGCCGGTACTGTTTATACACCTGAACCCTACAGGAAATGGCAGCATCTTTTTAAATTCCACAGCTGGATACCATTCTATGCAGATATTAGAGAGAT
Organism: Bacteroidales bacterium; assembly: GCA_030692905.1. GTDB lineage: Bacteria > Bacteroidota > Bacteroidia > Bacteroidales > VadinHA17 > LD21. The sequence continues at coordinate 7,556 of JAUYBT010000213.1, read as the reverse complement.
AAAGGCCGATCCTACAGCTGTCAGACCTGGGGTTTCCATTATGACCCAGAATCATTTAAGCACTTTGATCTCTTCAATAGGTTATGAGTATTCCCCTGAGAAAAACCATGTACTTCATTCACGAATTACCTGGAAGGGATGGTATCCGGTATTTGAATCACAACTGGATTATGGTGAGCCACGAATATCTAATATCAAAGAAGCCGGTGGCGAGCCTTCTGAAATTCAGTCTGGAATAAGATTTTTAAATACGGTTTCAGTTCCACTCCATTTCTCTTCCGGTAAATTCTCTGAATATCTCCGGCCATCAATTACATCGGATTACAGAAACGACTATATCTATATCAAGAAATCAGATACTTATGATCATGGCCAGTTAATCCTTTCAGGAAGGTTGTTCTTTTCCAATTATCACAAATCTGTAATGCGCGATATATACCCAAGATGGGCACAGACAATCGATCTGAATTACTCTTTCGCACCTTTCGACAAGAAGATTTACGGATCGGCAATATCTATGAAGACTTCATTTTATTTTCCCGGATTCTTCCCTAACAATGGTATAAAAATCCGAATTGAAAAAGAAAAGCAGATTCCGGCTAAATCCTTGTTTGGAAACAGGGTTTCGTTTCCCCGTGGTTATAAGAATATCCTTTCGAAGGAAATTGATTTTCTTTCAGTTGATTATGTTTTGCCTCTTGCATACCCCGATTTCAACATCTCAAGCCTTCTTTACCTGAAGAGAATCCGCACCGGTCTGTTTTATGATTATGCTTCAGGACCAGGCAATTCCTTTTATAAAAACACTGCCAATGGCCTGATTCCCCTTTACAATCATGCCTATAAAGAGTCTTTCAGATCATTTGGATTTGAACTGATGGCAGATTTTCATATTCTGAGGATTCCTTTTATGATATCCGGTGGAGTTCAGACTGCCTGGAAGAAGATAAGCGAATCGCCCTCTTTTGAGTTGTTATTCAACATCGACTTATATGGAATGACTATCGGCAGGAGACCGATGTAATCTGTTCAGAAATTTAAATTTCGGGCAGTCTTCTTTATCAGGTCCCATGCCTTTTCAACATGCTCAAGAGTGACATTTGTCTGGGCAGTGACCATCCTGAGTGTATATTTGCCGTATAAGACCGTATGACTCAGGTATAATCTGCCGGAATCATTAAGTTGTTGAATCAGCTTTTCATTTAAAGCATTAATCTGATCATTATTATACCCGGCAGGAACGTACCGGAAACAAACAACACTGATAATAACAGGGGCAAGTATTTCAAAGTCAGTTTCTTTTGAGATCATTTCTGAAAGCCGGGCGGCAATACTGATATGATATCTTAATTTTTCTCGGAGTCTTTCTGTTCCATATGATCTTATTACACTCCAGAGTTTTAATGCCCTGAATCTTCGTCCGAGAGGGACACCCCAATCCCGGTAATCATTCACTTTACCTCTGGTTCTTGTTTTAAGATATTCCGGAAGCACCTCAAAGGTCTTAATGAGTGCTCCGACATCCTTTACAAAATATGCACTGCAATCGAAGTTGGTAAACATCCATTTATGGGGATTGAAAACAAAACTGTCGATATATTCCCTGCCATCAAGCATCCATTGAAATTCGGGCAGAATAAGGGCTGTTCCGGCCATCGCGGCGTCAACATGGAGCCAGATACCATTTTCCCGGCAGATCTCCCCAATAGCCCTTAAAGGATCAACGGCGGTGGTTCCTGTCGTACCTATTGTCGCAACCACACAGCAAGAAATGTGTCCGCTTTCTTTGTCATGGATGATTGCTTCTTTCAGTTTTTCAGGATCCATCGAAAAGTCCTCTTTTACAGATATCTTAACCAGGTTTTTCCTGCCGATTCCGCAAATTTTTACAGCTTTTTCAACAGATGAATGAGTCTGATCTGAACAATATACTTTAAGGGTTCCTGCATGTTCAGCACCTTCACTGTTAATTGAAAAATTGGTGATCTTTTCTCTTGCGGTAATTATTGCTGCGAGTGTAGCAGTTGAAGCGGTATCCTGGATTACGCCTTCAAATCCGGAAGGAAGCCCGATCAAATCCCTTAGCCAGATCATCATTTTCTCCTCGAGTTCTGCTGCTGCCGGTGAGGTTTCCCAGATCATACACTGGGAGCCAAGAGTTGCAATGAGCATTTCTGCAAGGATTGACGGAGGGCTTGTGTTTGCAGGAAAATATGCGAAAAAATTCGGACTCTGCCAGTGGGTTATCCCCGGCATTATTATCTCATCGATATCCTTTATAATAGAGTCGAAGGATTCCGGATATGTGGGAGGGCTATCGGGTATCTTACTAAAAATTTCGCCGGGCCCTACCGATGATTTTACCGGATAATTCTCAATATTTTCCATATAGTCTGCCATCCATTCGACCAGTTCATGGGCATGTTTGCGAAATTCATCAGGTATCATTTGATATATCTTATCTCACGGAATCTGCAAGCAGAATTATTTTGTTCGCCTTTACTTCAATCACGCCTCCATTGATCTCATATATTGTCTCCTTACCCTCCTGGTCAACCATGATGACAGAACCGTTTTCAAGCGTAGAGATAATTGGGGCGTGATCCTTTAAAACCTGGAAGGACCCTTTTTTACCGGGAACCCTAACAGATTTAATATCCCCCTCAAATATTTTTTTGTCAGGCGTGATAATCTCTATTTTCATTACAAAATATTAAAGGATTGAAGTTTCCCAATCCGGGTGATTATTTTGACTGAGTAAGTATTTTTTCGCCCTTTTCAATTGCGTCTTCGATAGTACCGACAAGCATAAATGCAGATTCGGGATACCGGTCAACATTACCATCCATAATCATATTGAATCCTTTGATTGTATCTTCAATTGAAACGAAGACCCCCTTGATACCTGTGAATTGTTCAGCAACCTGAAAGGGCTGTGAAAGGAATCTCTGCACCCTTCTTGCCCGGTGAACAACCAGTTTATCCTCTTCGGAAAGTTCGTCTATACCGAGAATGGCAATAATATCCTGTAATTCATTATATCTCTGAAGCAGCTCTTTTACCCGTTGTGCGCAGTTATAGTGGGCTTCACCAACGATTTCTGCAGTCAGGATTCTTGATGTTGAATCAAGTGGATCTACAGCAGGATAAATACCAAGTTCAGATATTTTTCTGCTTAAAACTGTCGTGGCATCGAGGTGGGCAAATGTTGTAGCGGGGGCAGGGTCAGTAAGGTCGTCGGCCGGTACATATACTGCCTGAACAGAGGTTATTGAACCATGTTTTGTTGAGGTAATCCGCTCCTGCATTATCCCCATCTCGGTTGCGAGTGTTGGCTGATAACCAACAGCTGAAGGCATCCTTCCAAGAAGAGCTGACACTTCGGAACCTGCCTGGGTAAATCTGAAGACATTATCCATAAAGAAAAGAATATTCCTTCCTCCGCTTTTTCCATCGCCGTCCCTGAAATGCTCAGCAACTGAAAGTCCCGACAGAGCAACCCTTGCCCTTGCTCCGGGGGGTTCATTCATCTGGCCAAACACGAGAGCCAGTTTTGATTCCTTAAGAGCATCCTTATCGACTGTTGAAAGATCCCATCCACCCGATTTCATATTTTCAAGAAAAGCCTTTCCATATGTTATAACCCCTGCTTCAAGCATCTCACGAAGAAGGTCGTTGCCCTCCCTGGTTCTTTCTCCTACTCCTGCAAAAACAGATAGTCCTGAGTATGCTTTTGCGATATTATTGATCAGTTCAAGGATAATGACAGTTTTTCCAACTCCCGCACCACCGAAGAGTCCGATTTTTCCGCCTTTTGAATAAGGCTCAATAAGGTCAATCACTTTAATACCGGTATACAATACTTCCTTTTCTGTTGAAAGCTCCTCGAATTTTGGTGGTTTGCGATGGATCGGGTATCCTCCCTTTTTATCGAGTGGCCCGATGCCGTCGATTGCTTCTCCGATAACATTCATAAGCCGGCCTTTAATTTGTTCTCCGATAGGCATTGTAATCGGTAACCCGGTTGCAACGACATCCATTCCTCTGCGGAGTCCATCGGTCGAGTCCATAGCAATTGTGCGTACTGTTCTTTCACCTATATGTTGCTGGCATTCTACAACAAGCACGGAGCCGTCATCCCTTTTTATCTCAAGAGCATCATAAATATCAGGCATTTCAAAACCCTGCCTTTCAAAACTAACATCAACCACTGGTCCAATGATCTGGCTGATTTTCCCGATATTCTGTGTCATATATCTTTGTTATTTATTTGATTCTTTTTCAGAAGATACAAATTTAATAATTTTTGTGTTTCATACCGACTAATAGCTTTATAAATTCTGTTTTGTCAAAAAGTTCATTTTTTTTAATCCTTTATCAAATTTTCTTTGCCCGATATTTCATAATTTTTTATCTTTATTGCGATGACTCAATGTAAAGTAATAACCACAAAATTAAAAAACAACGGTCTCTTCAATGATGTTTGATATTAATAGCCACTACGTTTTTAACTCCCTCGACAAGTTTATGCTTAATGTGGGAATCCTTCTGAATATTGACTGGATGAAGAAAAACGAAAATTCAGATATGTAGACTACCTGTTTCTTCCTATAAGTGAGCAGGTAATTTGTGCCAGCTCTTTTTTTCTTTCCTTTACTGCCCCGATCTTATCAAGCAGACTGAAGGCTGTGTTTATATAATCATTAGCAATGTTCTCCGTAACAGCTTTAATGTTGAGCTGATCATATAAATCAATAACTTTTTTAACTTTAGTCTCCGGATCAAACTCCTTCATGGCAAACTGTTCCTTAAGCCGTTTATGCTGCTCCCCTGATGCGATTTCGAGTGCTTTCACCAAAAGGAAGGTTTTTTTGTTTGAAATAATGTCTCCTCCCGGAATTTTGCCAAATACTTTAATATCCCCATAAATGTCAAGCAGGTCATCCTGTATCTGAAAAGCCAGACCAAGGTTCCTGCCAAACTCATAAAGAAGTTCAGAATCCTTGTCATCAGCGCCCCCGATTATAGCACCAATTTTAGCTGATGCCGCCAAAAGTACTGCTGTTTTCAGCTCTATCATCCTTAAATATTCATCCTCCGAAACAATAATTGCTTTTTCAAAGTCTATGTCAAGTTGCTGCCCGACACATACTTCAATAGCTGCTTTGTTGAAGACCCTGAAAACTTTTGAAGTACACCTGGGTGGAGCTTGTAAAAAACAATCATTGGCAATAAATGCCATCACATCGCCTGACAGCACTGCCTGGTTAATGTTCCACTTACTGTGAACTGTTGGGAAATTCCTTCTTACCGGAGCCTGATCCATTATATCATCATGAACCAGAGTGAAGTTATGAAACACCTCCAGCCCCGTGGCAGGGATGACTGCTTCATCAATTTTATCACTAAAAAGGTTGCACGCCATGAGGGCCAAAACGGGCCTTAATCTTTTACCTCCAATTGAAAGAATATATTTTACCGGGTCAATAAGCTTTCCCGCTTCCGTATTATACGAAAGATTTATTATAGCCTTATCAACTAAATCTTTAAGATCAGCGTGATTGTACATTATGTTTTTTTAACAATCCTGATAATCAATTACTATTAACCTCTAAGCGCTTCTGCGCCACTAACAACCTCGAGTATCTGGTTTGTTATTGTTGCCTGCCTAGCTTTGTTGTATAAAAGTGTCAGATCCCTGATCATCCCTGTCGCATTGTCAGTTGCTTTATGCATTGCGGTCATTCGTGCACCATGTTCAGCTACAAAAGAATTGAGAACTGCTTTATAAAATTGAATCTTTAAGGATTTAGGTATTAGCTCTTTAATAATTTCCTCCTGATTGGGTTCATAAATATAGTCAACTGGTGTTGTTTTAACTTTCCCGGCAGGAACTGCCTCAACAGGAAGAAATAATTCATTGGTCAGGTTCTGCACTGCCGCGTTCTTGAATTGGTTATAGAACAGCTCCACCCTATCGAAATCCCCTGCTGTAAAACTGCTCATAACCTGTTCTGCTACCCGGGCAACATTATCAAATGAAAGATCATGAAGCAGGTTATTCTGTTCGGGAAGCATATTTACCTTCTGCTTCCTGAAATAATCAAATCCTTTTTTCCCGATCGTCAGAAGCTTCAGGTTACCATTTTTGAATTGGTTATAATATTTTTCGGAAATGACTCTCCTTGCTTCTTTTATGACATTGGAATTGAATGCTCCACAGAGACCTCTGTTAGAAGTGATCACAACAATAAGAACTTTTTCAGAAGGAGATACCCTTCCATAAATGTTGTCTACTTCAGAGTCTGCAAGGCTCTGAGAAAGGCCAACCAGTATCTCGTGCAATTTATTTGCGTATGGCCTAAGTCTTACTATCTTATCCTGAGCTTTCCGCAATTTGGCAGCAGATACCATCTTCATTGCTGAAGTGATCTGCCTGGTTGACTTAACAGAGGTTATCCTTATTCTTATTGCTTTTAAATTCGCCATTTAAAATTCATTTATTCAGCTGATCCTGGTTACTGCGGCCGATATTTTATAACTAATTCCGAAGCAACTTTTTCAAGAATTTTTGTAATATCATTGTTAAGGATCCCGTCACGAAGGTTATCGAGAACATCTCTGTGTTTAAGATCGAGATACTCCAGAAACTCACTTTCAAAACTCTTCACTTTGCTAACAGGAACATCCTTTAAAAGGCCCATTGTTCCGCAATAAATTATTGCTATCTGTTTTTCGACCGGCATCGGAGCATATTGTCTCTGTTTAAGTATTTCAACGTTTTTGGCTCCTTTATTCAGAATTGCCAGAGTTGAGGCGTCAAGGTCGGAACCGAACTTAGAGAATGCTTCAAGTTCACGGTATTGGGCCTGGTCAACTTTCAGAGTTCCGGCGATCTTTTTCATCGACTTAATCTGGGCATTTCCTCCCACCCTCGACACTGAGATCCCCACATTAATTGCGGGTCGCACTCCGGCGTTGAAAAGATTTGTTTCAAGAAATATCTGACCATCGGTGATAGAAATCACATTAGTAGGAATATAGGCTGACACGTCGCCAGCCTGAGTTTCTATTATTGGCAGGGCGGTTAGCGATCCTCCTCCTTTTACCAGGTGCCTTAGAGATTCAGGAAGATCGTTCATCTTTTGTGCAACTTCATCTGATTCAATTATTTTCGCTGCTCTTTCAAGAAGTCTTGAGTGCAGGTAGAAAATATCTCCGGGGTAAGCCTCACGTCCGGGTGGACGACGAAGCAGAAGTGACACTTCCCTGTAAGAAACGGCCTGTTTTGAAAGGTCATCGTAAATTATTAGTGCATCACGGCCGGTATCGCGGAAAAATTCTCCGATAGCAGCTCCTGCAAAAGGAGCATAGAACTGTGACGCAGCAGGATCAGCAGCAGTTGCAAGAACAATTACTGTATATTGAAGAGCGCCATGTTCTTCAAGAGTTGCTGCTATATTGGCAACTGTAGATCCCTTTTGTCCGATTGCAACATAAATACAATAAACCGGTTTACCCTTTTCAAAGTTACTGCGCTGATTAATAATAGTATC
>JAUYBT010000166.1 GCA_030692905.1 Bacteroidales bacterium | reverse complement strand
TGATAAAAATACAGGTAAAGTACAGGTTGTAAGAATAGCCGTTGCACAGGATATGGGATTATGTGTTAATCCGCAGGGTGCATTAATCCAGATGGAAGGTTGTATAACCATGGGTCTTGGATATACTTTTACGGAAGAGGTCCTGTTTGAGGGAGGTAACATATTAACCCGTGGTTTTGATACCTACGAAATCCCGCGTTTCTCATGGCTTCCGAAGATCGATTGTGTAATTCTTGACAGGAAGGATAAAGCTCCGAAGGGCGGTGGCGAACCTGCTATCATCGCCATTGGTGCTGTGGTTGCTAATGCAATTTTTGATGCTACGGGTGCCAGGTTGTACAGGGTGCCGATGACACCGGCGAGGGTGCTTGAAGCGTTGAAAAAGGTGTGACCGCTTATAGGAGCAAATGGTTGAAATAAAAACAGGTGCTTGGTGCTTGGTGCTTGGAATCCATACCAGTACCTCGTACCCGGTACCCAGAACCCAATCTTTTAACTAATAATCAGGTATTTTTTAAGTAATTCGGTACCTTTTTTAATCTCTTCGCGTCCGGTCGATTCGATACCATACCATCCCCGGTAGCCCGAATCCTTAGCCAGCCTGATCATTTTGGCTGTCAGTTCTTCTGTTGGCTGGTTACGGTACGACATTCCTCCGGCATACGGAAGCATTTTCAACAGATAATCAACATTATCAAAACTGGCAGAAGGCTGACGCCAGTCGGGATAAGTGCCGAAGTAGAGATTGTTAACCTCTTTCATCAGCGATACCATCCAGTCAGCATCATTCGAAACACCACCATGATTTTCGATAAGTACGCTGATCTTTGCAGGGACAGCATATTCCATCATCATCTGGTATGTTTCTGTTGCCCATTTAAGCGCCTCTTCTTTTGAAACATTAACAGGACCACGGCAATTTGTGCGGATTGATTGACATCCAAGATAATTAGCTGCATCGATCCATTTACGGTGATTTATTTCAAACCAACGACGTTCTTCTCTTGTCGCTGAACATCCATCACCTTCGTCATCCACCATAATCAATACCATAGTTACACCGTTGTCTGCTGCATTTTTCTTTAACTGCTGCAGATAGCCTTCGGTAGGTACTTCAAATAATGTATTTACGAATTCGATACCATTGAGGCCAAAATCGTTTCTTGCTATTTTAGCAAAATCGAGGGTTTTCCACTTACCGGCTTTTATCTCATCAACAAGAGCCCACTGGGCAAGCGAAATATCATCTTTTATCAGCCGGGGTGTCGCCTCTGAAAGGGACGATCCTATTACTGAAGGGGCAACAATACCTGCTGCACCGAGTACTATGGATTTTTCAAGAAAATTCCTCCGCGTAATACTATTCATAGTTTTTGCTTTAGTTAGTTTTTGTATAACCTGCCAAAAAACAATCCCCGGGACATTAAAGCTCCCACCCTTTGCGATATTCCCTCACAAGGTACTTATTGGCTTCGGGGATATTGGTAATTTTCATATTCAAAGTATCATATTCCACCTTTTTTCCTGCACGTAATGCCACCGCTCCGAGAAGGATTGTCTCAGTTACCGGTCCCGCATAAATAAAGCTTCCGGGCGACTGTGTATTATTTTTAAAGGAGTTAATCCAGACATCGTTGGCACTTTGTCCTGCCGGTTCCGGGGTTTTTTCTCCCGGGAGAGCCGATTTATTTTCGGGGATCAGCACCGGAGCTTCACCCCTGAAGCCGGCAAGTATCTTTCCTTTATCACCAACGAACATCATCCCTTCCGCAGTCAATGATTTTCCTTCTGCACTTAGCTCATCGGGCGTAACAGGTTTCATACCTCCATCGTACCAGAAAAGATCAAACGGTGGCAGTTCTGTCTGTGCCGGGAATTTGAAACGGATTATACACGATAAGGGAAAGGCAACATCATTCTTAACCCCGACAGCAACATTGTTCTGAAGGGCACAGGTAGTTGTGGCATATGCTTCAGCGCTTTTGGCCGGAGTATTGATTCCAAGTGTCAGGAAAAGCGGAAAGAGGCTGTAATGCCCCATATCTGCTATGCTGCCTGCACCAAAGTCGTACCATCCGCGAAAAACTGCATGTGTATAGTTTGGATGATATGGGCGATCGGGAACCGGTCCCAACCATAAATCCCAGTTAAAGTCCTTTGGTACAGGTGGCGTATCCGTTGGATTGGATTGCCATTGAGGCCACATCGGCCTGTTCGACCAGTTATGTATTTCCTTTAGTTTGCCAATATAACCCTCCCCGATCCACTTCTTTACAACGTCGTATCCGGGTCTTTTGCTCCATGCCAGCAGATGTGTGCTCAGACCGGTTTTCCGGGCAGTGTCAATAGTAAGTCTTGCCTCGTGCATCCGGTTGGCTATCGGTTTATGGGTAACAACATGTTTGCCTTTTTTCATGGAGGCTATCGCAACAGGTGCATGGAGATGATCAGGGGTCATGATCTTTATCGCATTCAGATCGCTCTCTTTTTCCAATAATTCACGGAAATCTTCATACGAGGCACATCCTTTGTAAATGCCTGAATCTTTTGATTTTCCATAATATTTTTGAACGAATTCCTGTCCTATGTCTCTTCCTCCCGGGATTCCTTTAATGGCTTCTCCCCACGAATTATCGCCCAACGCAGTGCGGATACCATTACGGACACTGTTTAAAGACCAGTCTACATAATTTGTACTGCTTTTATTGGGATCGCAGACTGCTACTATTTGTAGTGCAGGATTTGAAATTAATGCGGCCATCTCCCTTAAACCCTGGGTACCGCAACCGATATATCCCAGTGTAATTTTATCGCTTGGGGCCACATAGCCTGGTCCTCCCAGCACTTGTCTCGGAACAACTGTAAATGCCAGGGAAGCAACGGCTGCTGATCCCAGGAATTCACGACGGTTAATTTTTTTTGTAGTTGCCATTTTCTTGAAATAGATTTATGTTAATAAATTGATTTTATGATATAAGTAAAGAAAATACAGATGCGATGTTGTATATTATCCAAATTTACGATATTGTCCGGATAATTGGTTGGATTTATTCATGTTTTTAATATATCCTAACAAAACTATTTTAACCAATTGTAAACTGAACTATCAGGATTTATTGTAATTTTAGTTTAAATAAATATTTGAATAATGAAAAATTCAGAATCTCATTCCTTAACCAGTCGTCGGGAAGCAATGAAACTCATCGCTGCAGGCTCAACAGTCGGGCTTTTGGGACTGTTTGGAAGCCCTTTTGCCAGGGCAGAAAAGTATGAAACACCTGCTTATGCGAAAGGTATGGCTCCTGTAAAAATCAAGAGTGTAAAGGCTATTGCAACTGCACCTGCCGGCTCTAACCTGATTGTAGTGAAAGTCGAAACAACTGAGCCTGGTTTATACGGACTGGGATGTGCTACATTTACTCAACGGGCAGAGGTGGTAGTTACAGCAATCAATAGTTATCTGAACGATTTTTGCGCCGGGAAAGATGTTGATAATATTGAAGATATATGGCAGGGAGCCTATGTAAGCTCATATTGGCGTAATGGTCCGGTATTAAATAATGCGTTAAGCGGACTGGATGAGGCTTTATGGGATATTAAAGGAAAACGGGCCAACATGCCGGTTTACCAGCTTCTTGGTGGAAAAGCAAGATTTGCAGTGCCATGTTATACCCATGCAAGCGGCAGGACAAATGATGAAGTGGTTGCATCTGTCCAAAGGTTTATGGAACAGGGCTTCCGGCATATACGTATTCAGCTTGGTGGCTATGGCGGAGTAGGAACGCTGGGAAGCAAACCTGACTTTAAAGAGGTTGGCTTTGGTGGGGCTACCGATTCATTTATGGATCAGCGTGCTTATCTGAATTCAGTGCCGAAAATGTTTGAGGCAGTACGTAAAGCATGCGGGGAAGAAGTTGAATTGCTGCATGATATACATGAACGTGTTCAGCCGATGGATGCAATTAACCTGATCAAAAAATTAGAAGAATATAATCCATTTTTCATTGAGGATCCCTTCTCACCTGAGAACATGGAATGGTTTAAACAGCTACGGACAAGCACATCAGTTCCGATCGCCATGGGCGAGTTGTTTAATAATATAAATGAATTTAAAATGCCGATGGTTAACCAATGGTTCGATTATATTCGTGTTCACGTTTCACAGATAGGCGGTATTACACCGGCAATGAAAATTGCATGCCTCGGTGAGTGGTTCAATGTCAGAACAGCATGGCACGGACCCGGAGATGTCTCGCCTGTTGGACATGCGGCTAATTGTCATATGGATCTGGCAGTTTGGAATTTTGGCATCCAGGAATCAGTCAACTTTTCTGAAAAACTGAAGTCCGTTTTTTCGGGTTGTCCGACAATGAATAAAGGGTATATGTCAGTAAATGAAGTGCCTGGACTAGGGGTGGATATAAACGAAAAGGAGGCTGCGAAATATCCTATCAATACAAAATCAAACTGGCAGGTGAGAACAAGCGACGGAACTATTATAAGACCATAATATAAAGAAAAGGATGAAAAAAATATATTACTTATTGTCTGGATTAATTTTTGTCGCTATGCCACTAATGAAATTCCCGCAAACAGAAATCTCTAACGGATTAATCCGTGCTAAGATCTACCTTCCCGATTCCCGTAAGGGTTATTACCAGGGAACCAGGTTCGATTGGTCAGGAAACATGCCGAGCCTTGTTTATAACGGTCATGAATACTTTGGACAATGGTTCGCAAA
>JAUYBT010000083.1 GCA_030692905.1 Bacteroidales bacterium | reverse complement strand
CCTGGCAATATTTCCCAGGTACATCAGGATAGGTTCGAAATCCGGATTTATCTCCAATCCCCTTTTTAAAACTGAGTCTGCCTTTTGGTACTGTCCATCGTTATATAAAGCTGCTGCAAAATTATAAAAAATCATTTCATCCTTATCATCAACCTGCAATACCTTCTCAAAGTATTTTATTGCATCCTTGCTCCTGCCTTCATTTAAAGCATTATAACCGTAAAAATCATCTTTCGATCTTCTCTCAATAACAGCACAAACCGGAACCTGATCAGCATATATTATATGTATAGCATTCTTGGGAGGCCAGATATTAGTATTTAACTGGAAAGGAGAGATATACCTGTTTGCCACAATAGCATAATCCCAATCGGACAGGCTCCTCTCTTCATACCTGAAGTATGATGTTTCAATTTCAGGATGATCGCGAAATAACCATTGAACAGAGTAAGTTGCCTTGACTTTTACAGGTCCTTCAATATTCTTCTCTTTCAGATAATCAATCAACCATTCAGATGCTTCAGTCTGGCTTACATAATAATAATCCGTTTCATAATTGGCATAAGCTCCTCTCAATCCGCCAACAAACTGATTATAATATAAATAATAGTATGGATGATTTAAGATCATGAATTTCAGAGGATGAACCGATAAGACAGCAAACCATGCTACCGCACCCCACATAAAATACTTCCTTTTCAGATCTTCAAAAAAGTAATGAAATCCAATGGCGGCTATTAATACTATTCCAGGATATACAAATAGAAATTGTCTCCAGGAACTGTACAGATTCGATTTCTCATAAACCATAAAAACCAGGGGAAACAAAACTGTGAAAATTATAAACCCGTATAAAACAGTTTTTCCATGATTGAATATAAGTCGTGAAAAAATACTGAATAAAGCCAAACCGGTCAATACAATAAGAGGAATTGTGATTGACATGGATTTAGGCAGGTAATACCATGGCATATAATCGGACCATTCGACTTTCCCTTCAAATATCTGACGGAAAGTATCGGGGAAATGAGACATCACACGGTACGATTCGAGAACATTCTTAACAGGACTCTGAAGTGCATACGGCCATAATAAAATGCTTAATAACCAGGATACAATCGCAATGCCGGTTATCCAAAACAACTTTGTCCTGATTTCAATAAAATCAATTTGTTTATCTCTCAGATATTTAAACAGATAAAAGAGGAAAAAGAAAAAGAAAAGATAACAGATCGATAGTAACCCTCCTGCCCTTATGCTGATTGAAAAAGCGATACTGGCCGTTAGCAATATTATATTCAGGATTGAATTCTTTTTCCCTGAAACAAGAAACTTAAGAGTGTAAAAAGTACTTGCGATGTAACCAAGCGCAAATGGGATATCTTTCAGGTTATTCTGGGTATGTCCGATAAAAGTCGGGGAAACAGCAAACAGGATCATTGCAAGAATACCTGCCCTGTAACCCGCAAGCCACACGGCAAAAAGAGCTGTTATTAAAATAACAAGCCAGCCTGCAACAGAACTCATCAGGTGCCTGAATCCATAAACATCCTCAATGTTAAACCAATTGATCAGAATTGTGACCAGGTTGTCGTATGATTGGCCATAGTATTTCAGATTAGTAACAGGTGTATTCAGGGCAGACTGATCCTCTCCGTGAGTAGCAAAATAGTTATAAACTGAGACAGATTGATGATAATGCAGTACTTCATCGCATGTGATACCCGCATTCCTGCTTGTGAGCAGCATCAGAAAAAGAAGAATTGCGGACGAAAAATAAAAGATATATTTTAGCCTTGTCTCTTTCATCATTTTTCCAAACCATCGTAAAACTTCTTGACGAAATAGACCGGACGGTTTTGTGATTCCTTATAGCTTCTGTAAACATATTCACCAAGGATACCCAGGAAAACCAATTGAATGGACCCTAAAAAATAGATACTGAGAAGAGTTGATGACCATCCGATAACCGCAAAACCATAGGCTTTGGCAATTAAAACATATATTCCTGCGCACATAAAAACAAGTGTGCCGATTGTCCCAAGAATCAGACAAAGGCGAATTGGAAACCTTGAAAAGGAAAAAATTGCATCTGCAGCCAGGACAAACAGCTTGGGAATGCTCATTTTAGGATCACCTTTGAAGCGGCCTTCTCTCACAAATTCAACATATCCCTGTTTAAAACCGATAAATGTTCTCAGACCCGGAAGATATCTGACTTTTTCTTTCATCATCAGTAGTGCATCAACGGCTCCCCGCTTCATCATGGAGTAGTTACCGGAATTCTCCATGTTTTTTATCTCACCAATATTCTTAAAAAAAAGATGGAACAAAATTGCATACAGGATCCGGCCTTTCTTACCTTTTCTCCCGGTCTTTTTACCACTGACAATGTCAAAATCTTCATCCCTGATCTTTCTGTACATCTCCGAAAGCAACTCGGGAGGATCCTGCAGGTCGCCATCCATCATTGCAACCAGTTCACCTTTAGCATGTTCCAATCCTGCTGTATATGCAGCCTGATGTCCAAAATTCCTCGATAATGAAAGTATTTTTATCTTCCTGTTTTGTTGCTGCCAGTACAGAATCCTGTTAAGGCTCTGGTCCGTACTTCCATCGTCAACAAAAATCACCTCATAATCAGTGATAAATGATTCAAGAGCTGAAATAGTCCTTTTCACCAACTCATCAATCAGTTTCTCTTCATTAAATATGGGTATTACCAATGAAAGCATAATATTTATTTCTGATGCCTTGCAAGTGCAAATTCTGCTTCATCCTTTAATTCAGCGTTTGATAGAAGATCTTTAATAGAAGGAACAGAATAATCAGAACCCATCCAGCTTAATTCGCGAAGTAAAAGCTTTTTGGCGTCAACTGTAGCTTCATTGCTGATAAGGACGGTTACCATCCTCTTCTCCAGGTTCAATAATGCCTGCTCATCACCTGATATTTTACGGAAATAATTACGCAGAAAATTGAAATTCTTAGTGCTTTTTGCAATATCATAGCTTCCAATGTTTGCCAAAGCGTCTTCAAGTGTAATTTCTTTGAAGCCGGGACGAATCACAACTCCGGCAGCACTTGGGAAATCGAATGGTATAGCCTGTGTAACTTTACCGGAGGCTGCCCACTCAGCACCTCGCAGGAATGTAACGATAAATCCGACACATTCCATGGCAGGACCACCTCCCTCATCAGCATGACCAAGTACGGTATGAAAAATTCTTCCTTTACCATATGTGATTGTCATTAATACCGGTTCATCTCTTCCACGACGACGATTAGCTTGTCCGGAGGTATTACCAGGTGCTTGACCAGGTTCCCTGGTAGCTGAAAAAGCAGTTGCCAGAATCTCCATATTTTCAGCCGGTCCACGAAGAAGGCTGTAAAGCTCATCATTGCCGTGCAACCAATTGGCTGGTAAGCCTTTAGTGATTGGGTGCTCAAAATTCCGGGTTTTTATCATGAATTCACTTCTTGCTCCATGTGTGCCACCAATACCTTTTGAAGTATCATCTCTGACAATTTCATTGCCTCTGTAATAAACATACGGTCCGGATTTTTCATTACGGTTTCCCCATCCTCCAAGTCCGATTATCTTGTTGTATTCTTCCCACTCGGGAAAAGAATTATCGGCTGCATGATATACCACAACACCACCACCATTTCTGACAAATTTAAGAAAAGCTGTATTGGTTTTTTCTGTCCATGTATCCCCGTTATAGTCGAGAACAACTAAATCATATTTCGAGAATTTAGGATCAAATGTAGTCATATCTCCTCCTTTTACAGGGGTGATAATAATATCCGATGTGAATAATCCGGTCTGATCGAGTAACTGTTTCAAAATCGGATTACTTGCCTGCCAGTTATGGTTGTTCTGACCTGTAACAATCAATGCTTTATAGTGTGCCTCTTTAGTACAGGCACTGAAGAAGGTTAATAAACCTGCTACTATTATTAAAAATAAATATTGCTTTTTCATTTTAAATCGGATTAAACTGTTGGTAAAGTCCACGGTTGGCGGTAGGGACGGCTCAATAAACGACTTGCCCCTGGGTTGCCAATAATCTCTTCCTTATCAGGATCCCATTTAATTGTCTGTCCGGTTGTCATTGCAATTTCGCCTAACAGACCAACAGATATTGCACGGTAGCCAGCCTGAATTGGTGCAATTGTTTCTTTTCCAGAACGAACACAATCAATAAAGTTCTGGTAGTGATTTTCGCTTTTATAAAGGTGAATCCCGTTCTCTCCTATTTCTCCTTCAAGCAGTTTAGGATCAGAAGCAGAAAGTTTGTTGCCCCTGTCTACATGGATCCATCCTAAATCTCCATACCACGTAGTCCCCATGCCAAGTGGAAGTCTTGATGCATTTGCAACACGCATCTCAATGCCATTGGCATATTTGCAAAGGAAATCATACTCAAAAGGTGCATCATAAATACCTTCAGCCGGGTAAACACCAACACCTGAAATCTCAACAGGACCTGTACTTTCAAGATCTGCTCCCCAATTTGCAATATCAATATGGTGTCCTGACCAGTCGGTTAACTGGCCACCTGAATAATCGAGAATCCAACGCCAGTCCCAATGAGAAACACCACGGTATGGTACTTTTAAAGCAGGACCCAGCCACATTTCCCAATTCAGTTCAGCCGGGACTTCCTGGACAGGTGGTGTACCAATTCCGCGACCTCCGTCAGGCAAACCGGCATCAATCTTTGTTATCTTTCCAACCCGACCATTCCTGACTAACTCGCAAGCACGGTGAAAATGGGTCTGAGATCTCTGCCAGCTACCTGTCTGCCAGATAATGCCGTTTTTCCTGACTGCACTTACAATTGTCTGACCATCTTTTATGGTACGACAAATCGGTTTTTCTCCATAGACATTGATTTTCTTATTGGCTACTGATGAGTAGATGATCCCATGCCAATGGTCAGGTATGGCTATTAACATTGCATCGAGAGACTCTTTTTCCAATAGTTCCCGATAGTCACCATAGGTTCTACAACCTTTGCTTTTATTAGCGGTATCGACATCCTCTTTAGCTTTTGCCAAACGGTTGGCATCAACATCGCATAGTGCTACAAACTGAACCTGGTTGTCAAGTCTGTAAAAGTCCCGCAGATCGCTCATCCCTTGCGATCCGGTACCAATTAAGCCAAAAACAATGCGATCACTGGGAGGTAACTTACCACCCATCCCAAGCGCAGTTGAAGGTATGATTTGTGGTATCACAATAGCCCCTGCAACAAGTGCTGCTGACCGCTTAACAAATTCTCTTCTTGATGATTTGTTTACCATTTTGATTTTATTTTAATTGTAATATAATGATTTAATAAATTAAACAATTACAGGTGTTCCGGGAACAGGTGTTTCGAAAACCATATCGACCGGGCCGAACTCAATTTTTTCCGGCCCCAGGTCCATATCTGATTTAAATATTTCATCCCAGGTAATTGCACGACCGGTGTAGGCTGCAGTTCTTCCCATTATGGCAGTAAGAGTTGATAGAGCTGTCTGTTCTGCTTCATTCACAAAATTACCTTTCCGGATTGCATGAACAAGGTGCATATGTTCCTGTACATAAGGAGGAATTTTAATAGCGTTCATAGGATTTCCGTTTTCATCCTTCGGATATTCAAACTGCCATTTTACATTTCCCTTAAGATCCCAGATTGTGTTGACACAGTTTGTATAACCTTCTGTTCCTATAATAATTTCGCCGGTTCCGTTAGCACAACTGTCTATCTGACGGCACATACTATGCGAACTGACACCATTGCCATAATCAAAGTCGATGCTGAAAAAGTCATACTGGTCACCGGTAACCCTGCGGTGACGGCCACCATAACCGATTGCTTTCAAGGGATATTTGCCCATGAACCAGTTAATGACATCAATATTATGTACATGTGTATCAAGAATATGATCTCCACATAACCAGCAGAAATTATTCCAGTTACGGATCATGTACTCCATATCGTTCCATCCTTCTTCACGCTCACGGAACCATACATGATCCTGGTTCCAGAATGCTTTGGCAGAGGTGATTGTACCAATTGCACCGTTCATTACCTGCTTATATGTCTCGATATAATCTTCCTGATGACGTCTTTGTGTTCCGGTGACTACACATAATCCTATTGCTTCGGCCTTTTTCCCGGAGGTTATTACCGATCGTATACCAACAGGATCGACTGCTACAGGTTTTTCCAGAAAGACATGTTTGTTATTGGAAACAGCTTCAAGAAAATGTTCAGGGCGGAATTGAGGCGGTGTTGTGAGTAATACAACATCAATATCAGGAAGAGCCATCAGCTTTTTATAGCTATCAAAACCTACAAAGCAGTTTTCGGCAGGAATTGGAAGATTGAATGAAGCAAATCTTTCGCGGCAGACGTCAATCTTATCCTGAAAAACATCTGCAAGGGCAATTATCTCCAAATCAGGTCCTGCGCTTATAAAATTAATTGCAGCCCCGGTACCTCTTGCTCCAACGCCAACCAGTCCAGCTTTGAGTTTTTTGCCTTTTGGTGCACCATTTAAAATCGGAGGAAGCCCTGATACTTCAACAACCGGTTTTCTTTTGCATGCTGTTATCAAACCAC
>JAUYBT010000178.1 GCA_030692905.1 Bacteroidales bacterium | reverse complement strand
GAATCAAACTTTCTTCCATTTTAGTTACAAGCTCTTCACGTGTAGTAGCTGAGACCCATTCATCTTTATCTTTGAGTGTAATGATATAATCCCCTGTCTCCATTGGAGTAGGATCTGTCGGTATCTCCCCGGCTCCAATTTTACATACTACATGCTTTATCTCCGGGAAATTATCAAGTAATATCTTATTAGCCATTATTACTTTATCAACTGTATTGGAAAGAGAACCGCCCTGAAGAGTCATAACACCTGAGGCCAGGTCGCCCTCTTCTAGCTGGGGAATAAACTCTCCACCTAAACGGCTGAACAAAAAGAGACTGAACAGGAACAGAGCAACCGCAAAAACAGAAACCAGAAGTTTTCGTTTTAATGCAAAGGCAATTGCAGGATTAAAAGCTTTACGGAACCAATTCATCAACTGGTCAGAAAAATTTGGTTTGTGACTTGTTTTCTTACTAAGGAACAGTGCTGAAGCCATGGGAACATAAGTTAACGACAGAATTGCTGCCCCGATCAGTGCAAATGTAACTACCTGTGCCATAGGACGGAACATTTTACCCTCAATGCCTACAAGTGCCATAATCGGGAGATAAACTATCAATATTATTATCTGCCCGAAAGTTGCTGAATTCATCATTCGTTTTGCTGAACCGAGTACATTTTCATCCATCTGTTCCTGTGTCAGTTTAGCCACACCCGGATGGTGGTGTTTGCTCATGGAAATCCGATGGACAACACTTTCAACAATAATGACAGCACCATCAACAATAAGACCGAAGTCTATAGCTCCGAGGCTCATAAGGTTGCCCGATACTCCAAAAAGATTCATCATTGAAACGGCAAAAAGCATTGCAAGCGGAATTACTGAAGCCACAATGAGGCCTGCACGCATATTTCCAAGTAATAAAACCAGGATAAAGATGACGATTAAGGCGCCCTCAATAAGGTTTCTTGAGACAGTGCCAATAGCACGTCCCACAAGATCAGAGCGATTCAGATAAGGTTCTATCCTGACCTCTTTGGGCAATGATTTCTGTATTGACTGTATCCGGGTTTCCACATTTTCAATTACCTCATGAGCGTTAGCTCCTTTAAGCATCATAACAACCCCACCAACCGCCTCTGTCGTATCAACAACAAAAGCTCCATACCTGATAGCGCTACCATACTGAACCGTTGCTATATCCCTGATCAGTACAGGAATACTGGAACTACTCGTTTTAACAACAATCTTTTCTATATCCTCAATAGTTTTTACCAAACCGATGCCACGGATAAAATATGCAGTGGGCTTTTTATCAATATAGGCGCTGCCAGTGTTTTCGTTGTTTTTTTCAAGAGCGGTAAAAATATCTGTCAGTGTCAGGTTCATACCCCTTAGTCTTTCCGGATTTACGGCTATCTCATATTGCTTAACAAACCCGCCATAACTATTAATGTCAGCAACACCGGGTGTTCCGAGCATTTCACGACGTACAACCCAATCCTGAATAGTTCGCAGTTCCATTGGATTGAACTCTTTTTCATACCCTTTTTCTACTGCCAGGCGATACTGAAATATCTCACCTAATCCTGTTGAAATTGGGGCAAGGGATATCTGGGCAAGTCCTGCCGGAATGACCTCTTCAGCTTCTTTCAACCGCTCACTTAGCTGCTGGCGTGCCCAGTAAACATTAACACCGTCTTCAAATACAACGGTTATGACCGACAACCCTAAACGGGAGATAGAACGAAGTTCAATTATATCAGGAATGTTGGCAACCGCTACTTCAATCGGTGCGGTAATAAAGCTCTCAACCTCCTGAACCGCCAGGGATGGCGCAAGTGAAATGACCTGAACCTGATTATTGGTAATATCAGGAATAGCATCAATCGGCAATTTTGTTAACGAGTATGTTCCCCAACCGATCAATGCCAATATGAATAACCCTATAATGAACTTATTCTTTATTGAAAATGAGATGATTCGATTTATCATTATTTGAAAATAATTAAGCGGTTATAATTGATTATATGATATTTGAGTTTCGTTGTATTGTATTTAATCCTGATAGCAATTTAAGACAAAAAGATAGGATAGTTACCTATCCCATAATTACTATAGAATGGAAAAAAGCTTCAGCTTAACAAAGGAGGAGCCCTGAATTGAGATAATTCAAGAAGATAAGGATCGGGGAATGATTCCCGGAGGTCAATAATTGGTATGTAGTGAAATTGTAATTCAAAAGCAAAGGGATAAAAAAAGCTACTGATTACGATATCATTATATTGAATATTACATGTGAAAAAATAGATTGTAGCTTTTTCAGAAGTAAGATCATTAAATGCATGGCAATGTATCGGAAAACCTGAACTGTGGCCTGTTTTTCCATTTGAAACAGGACATGAATCTTCCTTAGTGGTAAATGAATCAGCTAAATGATGATCGTGAGGAACTATCACATGGGCGATTATAACCAGACAGGCAAGCCACAAGAAAAAAACAGAAATATTTTTAATAATCTTACGCATCATTTTAAAACCTTACCTTAAAGCTTTTAGTTTTAAGTCGCAAATATACGTATTAAATTAATTCAGCTGAATTGTTTAGTTACTGGAAAAATTTAAAATAACTTATGAGTGAACTAAAAATAACCTCCGACGGTTCGCATACGATCTTTGTTCCAGAACTCAATGAACACTACCATTCAGTTCATGGCGCAGTTCAGGAATCAACATTCATATTCATTAATAATGGTTTCGAAGTTTGTAAAGCTGATCCCCTGAATATTTTTGAGGTCGGGTTCGGTACGGGGCTTAATGCACTTCTGACTGCAATTAAAAGTATGGCCGGAGAGAGAGAAGTCAACTATACCTCGATCGAAAAATTTCCGGTCGATGAAAATATTATCAGTTCACTTAATCATCATCTATTTGCAGGTGAAGAGGGTAAAGTGATATATAATTTAATCCATGCATCGCCCTGGAATATCAATGTCAATATCTGTAAGAATTTCAACCTTAAAAAGATAAAAGGAGATTTTATAGTTGAACCTCCGTCGGGCAGATTTGATCTTATATACTTCGATGCCTTCGGACCCGACAAACAACCTGAAATGTGGACGAGGGAAATGTTTGCGGGAATCGCAGCCGTTACAAATAAAAACGGGATACTTGTAACCTATTCAGCCAAAGGTGAAGTGAAAAGAAATCTTAAGGCATGCGGATTTGATGTAACACTTCTTCCGGGACCTCCGGGGAAGAGGCAGATGATGAGGGCAGTAAAAATTTAAAATTTATTTTTCCTGGGGCTTTTTTACTTTCACTAAAGTGTTATCTTAGCGGAAATTTTAAAATTAAAAAATGTATCGTATGAAAATCAAGGGATTAATTGTAATGACCGGTGTAATAGCTTTAATGCTTGGCTCTTGTGCACAGAGTTCACTTAAAAATGCAAAACTTAATACAAAAGAAGATTCACTGTCCTATGCTTTTGGGATTATAAATTATAATAATCTGGCTACAGACAGTCTTGTGCTCAATCCGATGATCGTAGCAAAAGCGATGCTCGACGGAAAAGAGGGAAAGCCATTAATGGCCGATGATATTGCCCGTTCATATATCATGGTGTTTATTAACCAGCGCGAAGCCCTGAAGGCTGAAAAACAAGCAGAACTTAACAAAATAACATTTAAAGATTATATTGATCAGAATGTGGCTTTTCTTGCAAAGAATAAAGAAAAAGCCGGAGTTACTGTTACCCCAAGCGGTCTGCAGTATGAAGTAATAAAAATGGGGACAGGTCCTAAACCAACTGCTGACAATACAGTAAAGGTTCATTATGTTGGAACACTAATTGATGGAACTGAATTCGATTCATCTGTTAAAAGAAATGAGCCGGCTCAGTTTCCGGTTTCAGGTGTGATAGCAGGCTGGACAGAAGTATTACAGCTTATGCCGGTTGGATCGAAGTTTAAACTTTGTCTTCCCGAATCAATTGCTTATGGAGCAGCTGGTGCAGGTGAAGTTATTAAACCTTATTCAACTCTGATATTTGAAGTTGAGCTTCTCGAAATTGTACAATAACAATTGAAAAAATATTTCTTCACGAAGAATAGACTGAAATGGCATTTGAAATTACCGGAAAAATTATCGACATCTCTCCTGTCAATCAGGTTAGTGACAAATTTAAAAAACGAGAGTTTGTGATTGAGAAAAAAGAGACTGGCGGTGCTGCTGTCTTTGTTGACTATATCAAGTTTCAGCTGATACAGGATAAGTGTGACCTTATCAACGAATCGTATTTAAACGAAGATGTTAAGATCTGGTTCAACCTCAAGGGTAACAAATGGGAACGCGACGGTAAAATCAACTATTTTACAAACCTCGATGCCTGGAAAATTGAAAAGACTTCATCACAGGGCAGAGATCAGAATGTTCCGGCACATACAACACTGGAGGATATTCCGCCTGAAAATGATGAATTAAGCGATCTTCCATTCTGAAAAGAATATAAGAGACTGAAACTGAAATTCAGTCTCTTTTTTTTATCTTGGGAAGATGAATAAATTATAAAATATTGAATATTACGATATGCAAATAAGACATTTATTTATAGTTGTTCTTACAGTTGCCTGCATTGAAAGCCAATCTCAGATTTTAATAAATCAGGCCGCAAATCCACGCCAGATACAGCTTCCATACAACAGGCTGATACAGCCGGCAGGTCTTCAGATATTTTTTGGAGATGAATCGCTTGAGAACCATTCGCTTGATGCGGTTTTATCGAATGATGGAAAATGGCTCGCCATAGAAGAAAGATACAGTATTGTCTTTATCAGTACTTCAGATAATAAAGTAAAATTTATTCTTGCCAATAATAATCATCCTGATCTCAAAGGTGGGATGAACACTTACTCGGGAATCACCTGGCATATTGGAAATGAAGGTCCTGAGATATACTGGAGCACTATAGGAAGAAACAACCGTTCATTTGTTGTATCAGCCAGATGGGATGGGCAGAAAGCAGAGTTCGGAAGAATGTTCGAATACAAAGCAATACCACCCGCTAAGTTGGCACTTCCAAACGAGATAATTATATCTAAAGAGTCGGACCGGGAGTTTTTATATGTTGTTCTTAATGGAAATAACCTTGTTCTGAAACAGGATTTTGTCACCGGGGAAACCATCTGGTCCTCTGACCCCGGGGTAGCTCCTTATGGGCTGACGATGGCTTCAGGAAAATTGTATGTTACCAACTGGGCAGGCAGGCATCCGGATGCTGATGATAAAGAAGTTGCAGGCGTACCATGGGGCCTTGCCAGGGTTGATAACAAGGCAGGAGGCGCTACCCGGGAGGGCAGTGTGACTGTTTTGGATCCTGCTAATGGTAAGATAATCAAAGAAGTTGTAGTTGGTCTCCATCCAAATGAAATAATCAGTGACAGCCGTGGAAGATTTGTGTATATCACTAACTCAAACAGTGACAATATAACTGTTATTAATACCTCACGTGATGAGGTTTCTGAAACAATCAGTGTAAGACTGCAACCCGAAATTAATCCGTTTTTTGGTGACTCACCTGACGGTTTGTGTCTCTCTGCCGATGAAAAATTACTTTACGTTGCAAATGGTATGGATAATGCACTTGCTGTTATTAAGCTTGGGAAAAAAGCAACTGTAAAAAGCGATAAAAACTACAGCAGGGTAGCCGGTTTTATACCAACCGGGGCCTATCCTTCCGCAATAAGCATACATAATTCAGGATATCTGTACGTCTGTAACCTTGAAGCAGAAGGTGTCACGCTGGGCCTTCCCGATAATAATACCACCAACCTGGTATATAATTCACATAAAATGCTGGCCTCAATATCGGTGATCCCGGTTCCGGGTAAAAGAGATCTTAAAGCATATACCGACACCGTTATTGCTGTCAATGACCTCTCCAGAGCGACTCTGTCAAGAGAAAAACCCAGGGAATCGGCTCAGCCTAAACCTGTTCCGGATAGAATCGGGGAACCTTCAGTTTTCAAACATGTTGTCTATATTATAAAGGAAAACAGAACATACGACCAGGTTCTGGGTGATATGAAACAGGGTGATGGCGATCCGGGTCTTTGTATATATGGAGCAGATGTTACGCCAAACACACACAGATTAGCTGAAGAGTTTATACTCCTCGATAATTATAATGTATCAGGGAAATGTTCAGCAGAGGGACATCAATGGACCGATGCTTCAATTGTTACAGATTATATTGAAAAGAATATGAGGGCATGGTTCAGAAGTTATCCTCATGTTCAGGAGGATGCACTGGTTTACTCTCCTACCGGTTTCCTCTGGGATAATGCCACCAGTCATGGGAAAAAAGTCAGAATATACGGAGAAGCATCTGTTCCTGTTTTCGAAAAAAAGGTGACATGGACAGATGTTTATAACGGATTCCTCAAAGGAGAAAAACTTGAATTCACTAACTATACGACCATCGAACCGGTTAAAAAATTACTCAGCGAGACTTACCCCTCATACGGGAACCACGAGGTTCCTGATATTCTGAGGGCCGGTGCGTTTATTAAGGAATTGAATGCTTTTGAAGCCCGGGAAGGTGACCAGCTTCCTGAACTTATGATCATCGCATTACCCAATGATCACACAGGTGGAACACGTCCGGGATTGCCAACTCCAAGAGCAATGGTAGCCGATAACGACCTTGCATTGGGCCAAATTGTTGAAGCGCTCACGAAAAGCAGGTTCTGGGAAAGTACTGTTATTTTTATAACAGAAGATGATTCGCAGAACGGGTGGGATCATGTATCAGCCTACCGTACAGTTGGATTAGTTTTGAGCCCATATTCCAGAATAAAAAATACAAATCACACATATTATGCTCAGCCATCGGTTGTACGGACCATTGAGCAGATACTGGGCCTTCCTCCCATGAATATTCAGGATGCGATTGCAAATCCCATGACTGATTGTTTTATCAACGAGAAAAACTTAACTCCTTTTGAAGCTCTCCCAAACATTATTCCCCTGAATGAAATGAATCCTCAGTTAGCATCATTGAGCGGAAAATCGCTTCATTTTGCCAGGAAAAGTCTTCTTCCGGAATTCGACGGCATTGATTCAGGAAGTGATGACCTGCTAAACAGGATTCTATGGTTTGCAGCAAAAGGAAACACACCTTATCCGGTTAAATTTGAAGGCGCTGATAGTGAAGAAGATGATGAAAAGGAATAACCAATTCCTTATCTTCCAAATTTATTTTGTGTTTTGTCATGTATACCATATAAAGTTGGCACACATAATGTCATCTTAATTTTCCCATTGAAAGTTTTACCGCAAAACCACAATACGGTCTGACAAAATTCAAATTACCGAATAATGTTACACCTATTCCTGCATATTTTATCGGTTTAAAAAGCAAGTCAATCTCTACAGGTATTGAAGGGGTTATAAATTTATCCCTTTCATAATAGTCGGATCTAAACCAATCTCCATTATTATATAAAAAATCACCTCTTTTTATTCCTCCTGTAATCCCTAATCCACATGAAAATTGAAACTGAAGATACTTCCTTGAAGATCCTTTGCCTAAAAGTACACCGACACTATAATATTCTTCATTTGGATTATCTCCAAATAAATCCCACTCTTCATTTCTTAAAAAACTAATCTTATAAAATGTGCTATCATTAAATAGATTAATACTTAAATACTGTGGAAAAACCGGCAATCCGGATATATTATTAATTGTAATGAAAGAGCCAAAACCAGCATCAACCCAATATTTATCATTTTTAAAATCAATAACCTGACTAAAACCAGTCAGGTAAAATGTGGATAATCCAATTAATGTACTTAGTAGTCTCATGGCATGTTTTTATTATGTGTACTAAAGTTCCCCAGGGTTTAATTATAGCGCGATTTTTTTAATTTCTATTTCATACTAAAAATCACCGGAAATCCAAATATTACGATCAATGTCCAGATTATATAAACAGGCAAGTATTTTGAGATAGTAAACTCGACTTTCTCAATCACCATTTCTTTGAAGTTTATTTTATACAAATCAATCATTATCAGAACCAGGTTAACGAAAATCAGGATATTAGAACCAAGAACTGCCAGCCTGTTTGGTGTTACACCATACTCAACCAATCGATAAAAAATTGCAGATAATGCAATTAAGTCAATAATGACGGTAATTATTGAAAGGATAAATAAAATCATTTCATTGAACTTTTGTTTCCTGATTATTGAAGTTTCAGATATTGAAAAGACAATAATCCCCATAACACCTAACAGCATTATGTTGAAAATCAATAGGAAGTTTCTATCGTTATATGGATCTTTTCCTGAGATTGCAATGGCTATCAGATAAATTATTAAAGTAACCAAAACCAACGGACTAAAAATATTTGCAATTATTGGAGCAATCTTATTGGTCATCGTTGTGTAATTTTTAATAATGAAAGTAGCAACTACAGGTGCAGAAACCAGTCCAATCATTACTACATTATCCATATAGAATTTTTGAATGTTGATATTTATAGCTTGGAATAAACCAATAGTGATCCCAGTCAAAATCCCTCCTGATATCAGGATTATAGCTCCCAGAATCGCTAAATCACCATTATGCTTAATATACTCAATTCGCTTGCTTTTATCCTTGAAGTTAAAGTCAATAAAAACTAATCCGTAGGAGCACCACATCAGTAAGGGCAGATGAATGTATGCCAGATTAATTGATGCGCTATCTTTAACTGAAGGTAACAGGTTGATATATATTATCGGAACTATAAAAGTTAAAAGGATTATTACAAGTCTCTTTTGGCTGAAATTTCTATTAATCCAGATTGCATAGAGTGAAAGTCCAAAAAAGACAATAATTCCAGCATTCTTCTCATAAAAAAAGAAGTTTTTTAAGTCAATATTAAACAGACCCGGAATTTTGATGAGAAATCCGGCTAAAAGGCATACTGCGATCATTATGAAAATGTCTGATCCGGAAAATCTTTTTATTTTATCTGGTGCTTTATCAAAATCCAAACGGATTTTCCAGAATTTAGCCATTTCGGAATTCTCTATCTCAGAGTAGACTTTTTCAAAACCTGATTCAAAAGATTTTCTGTCATCGCGATATAATTTTTCAAGTTTTTCAGGATTGTTGATGTTTTCTTTAATTTTTTCTATCATGGTGAGGCATTTTTATTTAGACTAAAGTTAAAAAATTTGTTTAAATACCACTTTCTAATGTAAACAATATCGAATGAAAAACAACATATTTTTTCTAGCTGCCGGCTGTTTTTAAAAAGTCTCCGGGAGTCATGACAGGGAGTTCAGAGTTTTTATAGTCTTTTGTATTTCTGGTAAT
>JAUYBT010000071.1 GCA_030692905.1 Bacteroidales bacterium | reverse complement strand
CTGAATTTTCGGAACAATATTTTTAAAAAACTTTTTTGAATTTTTAATCCACTCCTGCCATTTCGAAGAAGAGGCTTTTAAAATTTCACCGGCAAATTTTTCGAGAAACTCCTCTTCTGTATTCACGGTGAACATATCTATCATTGCAATTCTGACTTTCGGATGTTCTGCTCTGATTGAATCTGTTACTCTTTCAACCAATGATGACTTACCCCATCGTCTTGGAGATATTATCATCGTGTTAATACCTCCCAACAGATTATCAGTGAGTCTGCGGATCTCGTTTTCCCGGTCAGTGAATGATTGTCTGCTCACTGTAGCACCATAGATAAATGGAGAGTTTTTCATGATACTAATTATTATTATACCAAATGGTATTATACACAAAGGTATAATATATTTAATAAAAAAGAAATTTTCATAACTTGTTTTCTCCCTTAATCTGATAATGAGTGGCACAGGGCACAATGCAAAACGACGTAACGGGGCAACGACTTAAAGGCCTGACGCTCAATGCAAAACACAGAATATTTAACTTTCAACACTTAACGCTGAACGAACAACAAGCTATCAGCTATGAGCTAGGGGCTAGGAGCAGCTTTTCCAGGTCAGTTTATGATCCTTATCCTGAACTATTTTATTATGATCGAGCAGCCAGCGTATCACTTTAATAACTTTATCCTCAGGAGAATCAATCATTTTCACAAGTTCTTCAGCATCAGGGCTCTTTTCTCCGAGAATAGTTTTTATCTCCTCAAGAATCACATCAAACTCATATTTGCTCAGATCAAGCTCGTTTCTTTCACGGCAAACATCACAGATGCCACAACGGTCAGACTCTTCACCAAAATAATCAAGAAGGAAAACTGACCTGCAATGGTTATCAGAATCTGCATATTCGATCATCTTGTTTAACCTGATTTCATATTTTTCTTTTACATGAAGATAATTGTCGGGTGATATCAATAACGCTTTGCGAACAAGTCTCTCTTCGGTGAAGATTACCAGTGCGGTCTTTTTTCCGGGAATAAAGCGTATAATATTCAACGATGATAATTTCACAAGGTATTGATAAACAGTGTCTCGTGTTGCAGCTGATTTTCTGGAAAGTGCTTCCTCATTAATCGGTACGAATTCAGAGAACATCCCGGTGTAAGATCTCAGGAGAAGTTTTATAAATCCGTCGAACGATTCGTTTGCCACCTGGAATTTATACAGATCATCGCGGCTGACAATAAAATGTACACGTGAAGGGTTGTTAATTTCTTCCGTGAATTCCATATAACCTTCCCTTTGAAGAAACTGGAGGCTGTTATAGGTTTCGATTACCGGTAACCGGTATTTTGAAACGAAATCAGACATATTAAAGTCAAAAACATTGTCTTTCCCTGAACCTAAAGGCACCTGAAGAAAATTGCATAATGCCTCGTAGGTGTCCTTGATTTTTTCAACTGGAGGAAACTTCTTCCTGATTGTGTCGATCAGCCTGCTTTTATCAGCCGGTGAATATAAAAGAACTGCAAATGCAGGTTTATTATCGCGGCCGGCCCTCCCACTCTCCTGAAAATAATTTTCGATCGAATCAGGTATATCCCAGTGAATTACGAACCTCACTTCAGATTTATCAATACCCATTCCGAAAGCATTCGTTGAAACAATTACCCGTGTCTCCCCGGTAGTCCATGCAGCTTGCTTTTTGTCGCGTAATTCATCGGGCAATCCTGCGTGATAAAAATCGGAACCGATACCATTGGCCACGAGAAGCTCAGCAACCTCTTTGCATCTTTTTCTGCTTCGGACATATACAATGCCACTTCCTTTTGCTTTTTGAAGTGTTTTAATAAGATATGTACCCTTATCTTCAACTTTTCGTACCAGGTATGAAATATTTTTCCTGTCGAAACTGGTTCTGAGAACATTCTTTTCCCTGAAGGCCAGCTTCTTCATAATATCTTCAATAACCTGTGGGGTAGCAGAAGCAGTAAGGGCAAGGAAGGGGATTTTTTCCGAAATATGGTCCCTGAGTGAAGCAATCTTCAGATACGAAGGTCTGAAATCATATCCCCATTGTGATATGCAGTGTGCTTCATCAATTGCTACAAGAGACAGGTTAAGCCTTGTTACCTTAGCTTGAAAAATCCTTGTTGAAATTCTTTCGGGCGATATGTAAAGAAACTTATAATCGCCATAGATACAATTCTCGAGTGCATTATCTATCTCTTCACCTGACATCCCTGAATGTATCGCTATAGATTTTATTTCCAGACTATTAAGACGATTAACCTGATCTTTCATAAGAGCAATAAGGGGGGTTATAACAAGGCAGATACCCTCCCGGGCCAGTGCCGGAACCTGGAAAGTAATTGATTTGCCACCACCTGTCGGCATAAGTCCAAGGGTGTCCTTTCCTTCAGCAACAGATTTTATTATCTCTTCCTGTAAGGGCTTGAAAGAGGAAAATCCCCAGTACCTGGTTAAAATCTGTCTGTATGATTCAATATTCATCCCCGGTTGCACCATTTACAAATGTAATAACTGTAATTGAAGATCCTTGCAGTCAACTGCAAGGAATCTTTGATCCCCAATAAGGAATTTTTTTTTATGCTCGCTAACCCCGCAGCAAGAAGCTGGGGGTGCGCTCGCGGGGATTCAATTTTTTATGAAGGCTAAAATTAAAGAGTTGTATAAGAGTCTTGTTTTTTTCGTAATTTGCACCAGCAAAAACTTAAAATCTCATCTGATGTCATTTGTTAAAGATAAGATACTTTATGAAGGTTTAACTTTTGAT
>JAUYBT010000226.1 GCA_030692905.1 Bacteroidales bacterium | reverse complement strand
AAACAGCGCAATGCGTCGTACACTGGTAGAAATTTGCATAGTCAATAGGTTTTTTTAAACATTTAGTTAATTAGTTAAAGGGTAGCTTTTTTAAGCAAGCATACACTTAGTCAAAGATAATAAATAAAAAAACACAATAACTATAAGAAAATCGATTTTTTTCAAATATTTTCACAAATATAAGGGTTTTTGTTTCTCACTTTTTCATGATTTTGATCTCTTCAATCATTATTGGTGGCGAATGCTGTTTCAGGATCGTATGTAAAAACCGGAAAGAAGGTTATGTAACAATGCCGGAGTCTTTCCGTAATGTGCTGGTTGAATCAAAGGAGTTTAACTCTGGGCAGGAATATGTCTTCCAGAGTCGTGGTAAAGTAAAACCGATATCAAAAAATGTGATGGGAGTAAGATATCGTAATCTTACGAAAGATATTAACCTCAGTAGTGACTACACCCTTTATTCCTGGAAACATTCAGGAGTAGTAGCTGCCTACAGAGCCGGAATTGATATAAAAACCATACAAAACCAGTGCAGGCACCAGAGTCTGGAACAAACAGACATTTATTTAAAATCATTAGGTTTAAATGTTAACCTGGCAGTTAATAAAATGCCGGAATTATAATGGTTTCTCGCTTCGTTACAAAAGCCGGACAATCTGACCACTTTGGGCTGCTTTTCCAAGCAATCACATAAGGGCATCTCTAAAAACCTATTGTTGATATAATCATTTGAATGTTAATAACATAACTATAATATAATAGATATATTTGCTTAGTTTTACAGTATAAAAATAAGCAAAATGAAAAACATTAATCCACTTGGGCTATTTGACGATCATTTTTTATTGGAAACTCTCAGTAAACTTGGTGACCCGCTACAAAAATTGAATAAATATATTGACTGGAAAATCTTTGAATCACCTATAAATGAAGCATTTAAAAATGAAGATAGGGATTTATCGAAAGGAGGCCGCCCCCCATTCAACCGATTGGTATTGTTCAAAGCCCTTATCATTCAAAGTCTGTATAACCTTTCAGATGATCAACTGGAATTTCAGATTGTTGACAGGGCAAGTTTTAAACGGTTTTTGGGATTGAAGAAAAGTGACAAGGTGCCTGACAGTAAAACATTTTGGTTATTCCGGGAGCAGCTTATAGAAAAAGAGGTAATCCTGGGTTTGTTCAAAATCTTCAATGAAACCCTTGATGCAGCAGGAGTTTTATCAAATCAGGGAAAGATGGTAGATGCCAGCTTTGTAGAGGCTCCACGCCAACGAAATACCCGTGAAGAAAACAAGCATATTAAAGAGACAGGGACAGCGCCAGAGGAGTGGAAAGTGAAGCCCCATAAACTGGCACAGAAAGATATTGATGCCAGGTGGACTAAGAAAAACAACAATACTTTTTACGGTTATAAGAACCATGTAAAAGCCGATACAAAGACTAAACTTATAGAAGAATTTATTGTTACAGATGCATCGGTACATGATTGCCTTCGGCGCTACTTCGTGGTCGCAAGCTATGGAACAATTACTAACGGAGAAAGACGAGGGACAACCGCTTTATGCTGATAGCGCTTATACAGGAGAAGATCAGGAAGCAGTTTACAAAAAGAAAAAATTCATCAACAAAATAATTGAAAAAGGCTACCGTAACAAACCCTTAACCGAAGAACAAATAGCCAACAACAAAGAGAAATCCAGGACACGTGTAAGGGTCGAACACGTGTTTGGCTTTGTAGAAAACAGTATGCATGGCTCCATTGTCCGTACTATTGGGATTGCAAGAGCGAAAGCAAAAATCGGGATGATTCACCCCGTGAAATAGCAAAGCTTTTATTTCACAGGGTGAACCTCACTTACAATATTTGTCGCTGTACTCAATTAAAAATAGTGGTTGCCATGGGATAGATATGTCCAGACGTGAAAGACTAACTTTTGTAAGTATCTGATATTTAATTAAATAAAAATTAAGGGGGGGGGGGTAAAATTAGGTTTTTCGATAACTAATAAATATATTTGTCTTAAACAACGGCATCAGAAAAAATAGTATTTAGAGGTGCCCTTAAGAACAAATTCAACGGTGAAAATCAATCCTGTTGTCAACACTGTTACGAAAAATGAGTCAGAATATTTTTTATTTATTTATTATTTATTTAATTTTTTTTTAATACCTTGTAAATGATTTATAGAGATCCAAAATTTTATAGTTGATATTCTTTAAAACTTAACCTGCCTGCCTATGAAAAATCACTAATCCCATGGGGCTAGGTGATTCTCCTGTCCTTGCCCATTTTCACTATCTTGGTTGATAACCTTAAATCATTTTTTAACTCTAAAGCTTAACACTATGACAAAAAGACTTACACATTTTGTCTCATTACTTTTGCATTTTAAAAGAATATATATAGTAATGGGAGTAACAACTGTTCTGTTATTGTCAGGATCGGTCCAAATCCTTGCTGCATCATTGCAGCAGGATGACAAAGTTGAATCTATCAACAATGAAAAAAACAGGGAATTACTTGCCTCTGTTACATTACCATCCGGTTCCTACAATCAGCTTATTGACTTATCAAAATGGAAAACCACTACAGATGATCAGCAAAAAACCGTAAAGGGACAGATTACTGACGAAAGTGGGGCACCCTTAGCGGGAGTCAATGTTCTTGAAAAGAATACAACTAACGGAGTTATCGCGGATGCAGATGGAAAATTTACTATTTCAGTTGCTTCTTCGAGCTCTGTTCTTGTTTTTTCTTTTATTGGATATAATTCACGTGAAGAGGCAGTAGGATCACTGTCTACAATAGATGTATCACTTACTCAAAGTCTTACTGGCCTTGATGAAATCGTTGTCGTCGGTTATGGAACCCAGCAAAAAAGGGCAATATCCGGATCAGTTACCAAGGTTGCCGAAAAAGACTTTAATGCAGGTATTACAAGAACCGCTGCTGATTTTATTCAGGGTAAAGTCGCCGGATTAACCATCACAACTTCAACCGGTGATGTTACCGCTGAACAATCCATGAGGTTAAGGGGTACTTCATCATTAACGGGAAGCAGTGAACCATTTGTCGTAATAGATGGAGTTCCGGGATTGAGTCTGAACTCAGTTGCTCCCCAGGATATAGAATCAATCAGCGTATTGAAGGATGCTTCAGCTGCAGCTATCTATGGTTCACGGTCAGCCAGCGGGGTAATTCTGATCACCACTAAAAAGGGAATCCAGAATAGAACCACAGTAGATTATAATGTGTATGGTGCTATTGACATTGTGAGCAACAAGCCTGATGTACTGACAGCCGATGAATACAGGCAATGGGCTAAAGATAACAATGTTGATATCAGCGTTTTTGATAAGGGAGCCAACACCAGCTGGTTTGATGAAATCATGAGAACAGGAGTCAGCCAAAACCACGATTTATCAGTTTCAGGAGCAGGAGCAGATAATAGTTACAGGATCTCTGTTTCTTATCTGGATCAGGAAGGTGTTATGAAGGACAACTACCAGACACGGCTTAATACCAGGTTTTCAGTTAATCAAAAGGCTTTGAAAGACCGGTTGGACCTAAACTTATCTGGTGGTCTAAACCAGAGGGACTATCAGTCTACCTATACATATGATTTTGTCCTGGCTTATAATGTGGTGCCTACCATTCCGGTAAAAAATCCTGACGGAACATGGTGGGATTCTGATGAATATGACCAGGGAAATCCAGTCAGGAATATAACATACAACAAGTTTCCTCGAAAAACAGGCCTGATATTTGTAAATGGAAAAGCAAATCTGAAAATTACAAACGGTTTGTCAGCAGGATTAAATTTTTACAAGGAACGCAATTCGTACGATGCTGGCAATTACGCTGATTCACGGACCCGTTATGGAAGAGCATCTAATGGAACAGCATCGCGCTCGTCTTCCACAAGTGATAAAAATCTGCTTGAAACAACAGTAAATTATGCCAGGAAATTTGGCAGGCATGATGTAAATCTATTGGGAGGTTATTCTTATGAAGATTATAAATACCAGTCAGCTTTTGCACAAAACCGGTTTTTTGTGACAAACCTTTTTGGTTTTAACAATCTGAGCGCCGGAGAACAACTGTTAACTGGTGATGTATCCTCAAGTGCAAACATGAATAAACTAATCTCATTTTTTGGAAGAATAAATTATTCATTTGCTGATCGTTACATTCTTTCAGCTGCAGTACGCCGTGATGGCTCATCTAAATTTGGTCCGAACAATAAATGGGGTACATTCCCATCAGTGTCTGCTGCCTGGAGATTGATCGATGAACCATTTATGCAAAGTCTTAGGGGTGTATTTGATGAATTAAAATTGCGGGTTGGTTATGGTGTCTCCGGTAATCAGAGTGGTTTGTCACCTTACCAGTCTTTATCATTGTATGGTTCCTCGGGATTATATTATGATAACGGAGCATGGCACACGGCTTATGGAGTAAGCCAGAATCCAAATCCGAATCTGAAATGGGAGTCGACATCAATGTTCAATGTGGGAATTGATTTCAGTCTTTTTGATGCCAGACTTAATGGAACAGTTGAATATTACAATAAAGTTACAAACGACCTCCTGTATAATTATTCAGTACCCGTGCCACCTTATATGTATTCAACCATTGCAGCAAATGTTGGATCCATGGAAAACAAAGGAATTGAACTTACGCTGACGGGAGATGTCATCAGGAAAACCAATCTAAGGTGGACTGTATCTGTAAACGCTGCCCATAATGATAATAAAATAATTTCGCTTTCAAATGAAGAGTTTACTACTTCATTTATCAAAACAGGAAGCGCATGGGTAAGAGGAGGTTCGGCTAATACGACTCATATAATTCAGGAAGGATATCAGGTAGGTCAGTTTTTTGGGCCGCAATGTCTTGGAATCGATGACGCTGGAAAGTATATCATAAACGACATGATAGACGGGATAGCTGGTTTTACTATTGCTGACTATACGTACATCGGAAAAGCGCAACCCAAATTGACCTATGGCATTAGTAATAATATTTCATACAAGAATTTAGAGTTGTCCTTTTTTATCCGGGGAGTACTTGGCAATGATGTCTTGAATTTTTCAAAAATGTCATATGCTAATTTACAGTGGCTGCCAGGGGCCAATGTGCTGCATGCTGCCTTAACCATGGGATTAAAACAGAGTCCATTTTATAACAGCTATTATATTGAAGATGGATCTTTCGCAAGATTGGATAACATGACCCTTGCTTATTCATTATTACCAAAAGACATGCTGGGAATTAGCAGGATAAGATTTTATGGAACGGTTCATAATTTGATCACCATTACCAAATATAAGGGAGTTGACCCTGAAGTGCCAATGTCCGGACTTGATCCCGGCGTGGAGGGAAGGGAGTATTATCCGAAATCAAGGACCTATATATTGGGCCTAAATGTAACTTTTTAACTTTAAAATTGATTTATTATGAAAAAGTTAACACTATACTTAGCATTGGTCATGCTTATGGGATTATTGACTGTTGGATGTACAAATCTGGATGAAGAAGTATATTCTCAATTACCAATGGATTCATATGGGACAACGGAAGCAGAGATAAATTCATTAATTGCTCCGATTTACACACGTCTGAGGGATTTTAATGCAATACATGGTATAGAAAATGTCTCAGATATGTCAGTAACTCCCACCAGAAGAGGTGGAGACTGGTGGGATGGAGGTGTATTTAAAGAAATGACGATGGGGACCTGGAGGCCACTAAGTGGTAACGCCATCAACGGTGTGTATAATACTAGTTATTCACGTATAACAAATTTCAATCAGGTTTTGTATCTGATTGAAAATAGTCCGGCTATTCCTGACAAAGTGCCATATTTATGCCAGGTCAGAGCTGCCAGGGCGCAGAGGTATATGCAGCTGGTTGACTGTTATGGGAACGTACCAATTGTAACTGATTTCACTGATTTATCGAAGCCAACTACAAAAACAAGGGCAGAGGTTTATGCATTTATTATGTCTGAACTCAATGCTATAAAAGATCTTATAAGGTCAGATGTAAGTGCGGCAAGTTATGGGAAGTATACAAAGGGAGCTGTTTACACAATGCTTGCTAAAATGTATCTGAACGCCATGGTATGGAATCCTGCCGGTGGTCCAAAATGGCAGGAGTGTATTGACGCCTGTAATGTTGTAATGGGCCTTAAATATTCTTTGGAACCTATATGGAAAGATCAGTTTAATGCTAATAATGAAAATTCCAAAGAAGCGATTTTAGTAGCTGTAAACAGTATATCATCTTCATTCGGAGTGCGTGGATATACACTTCATTATTTGGACCCGATTGCGTTGGGGATACCTGGAGGTGCAAATAATGGAATCGCCGCTATGGCGAATTTTGTCAGATCATTTGATCCGGATGACAAACGGTATCTTGGGAGTTTTCTGATCGGCCCGATGATAAATCCTTCTACCGGACAGGTCCTTATTACAGCACACGGGCGACCACTTATTCATACTATTGATATCACCATGAAATACGCTATCGATGCTGATGGATGGGGACAAACAGAACAGGAAGACGGGGCAAGATGCAATAAGTGGGAGTATAAGAAAGGTGCTACCGCAATGGAAAATGATTTTGCAATTTTCAGGCTTGCTGACGTCTATCTGATGAAAGCTGAATGCCTTGTAAGGCTTGGACAGAATAATACGGAAGCAACCAGGCTGGTGAATGAACTCAGGAAAAGAGTTTTTACCGATCCTGCAAAACTTAAAACCAGTGTAACACTCGAGGATATCCGTCTGGAACGCAGGTGGGAGTTGGCCTGGGAAGGATGGGGCAGGCAAGATCTGATTCGTTTTGGTAAATTCTTGGATCCAATCCCCGGCTGGAGGCCTAATGCGCTTCCTTCGTTTCGTTTATTGTTTCCTATTCCACAAGCTGCGAAAGATGCAAATCCAAATCTTGTGCAGAATCCAGGTTATTAAAAAAAGTTAAAACTGTCTCCGGATAGTAGCTTTATTTAAAATGTAATTAATTTTGAGAGGGTGTATTGAGGACACCCTCTTAATTATTTACAGAGAACCTGTTTATCAGAACATGCTTATCGTAAATCGAATTTATAAATCAAAACCAATTTTACTCAAATGAAAAAATCAGTGATTTTTGGATTAATGCTGTTACCTGGTCTTTTATGTCATGGACAGGAACAAAGGCAGCAACCTCCTGCGACCAGACAACAAACAACTACAGTTGGACAGAGTCAGCGTGTACCTGAGGATTCAACCATAAGGATGACCCACTTTCAGACAGAAATCTGGGATCCTGAAGTACCAATGGTTCAACCAGCTGCACAAATTGGTGATCCGCCAGCTGATGCGATAATATTATTTAACGGTAAGGACATTAATTCGGAGTGGGAAGAAAGTGTTCGGGGAGGTGGTACAAAGCCTGCTACATGGATTATCAAAGATGGCGCAATGGAGTCGGTTCAGGGTTCAGGTTCTATAAGAACGAAACGTGTTTTTGGAGATTTCCAGCTGCATATAGAATGGAAAACACCTTCTTTAATAACTGGTAAAAGCCAGGGCAGGGGCAACAGCGGTGTATATTTACAGGATTTATACGAACTGCAGATACTGGATAGCTGGCATAACCGCACATACAGGAATGGTCAGGCCGGTGCCTTTTATAAACAATATGCACCACTGGTAAA
Source organism: Bacteroidales bacterium (assembly GCA_030692905.1). Lineage (GTDB taxonomy): Bacteria > Bacteroidota > Bacteroidia > Bacteroidales > VadinHA17 > LD21. The sequence goes on along the minus strand of JAUYBT010000226.1, from coordinate 644 downwards.
TGCAAGCAGAAAGCCCGGAGAATGGCAGTGTTACGATATAGTATACACAGCTCCGCGATTTGGCAAAGACAGCACAACTTATTTCACTCCGCCACGAGTCACTGTGTTCCACAACGGAATGTTAATTCAAAACAACGTGGCTTTGCGTGGTCCCACTACATATGTTGGAATTTCTGAATACCTTATAAAGAAACACGGACCCGGAAGAATCCTGTTACAGCAGCATGGCAATCCAGTTGCTTTCAGAAATATCTGGATCAGAGAACTGTGATGTTGCAGAACGGAAATCTCAAAAAACAGTATTTATAAAGACATTTTATTGAGATAATGATAATTATTTGCGGAGTATCGGATCCATGTACAGGATCCCAGTGTTCTCCGGGTTGAATTATCTATTGTTTTAAGACTAAGGATTTAACAAATATGAATATCGTAAGGGCTGGTCGTTGTAAGTAAGGTAAATTTTTAATGAACTTAACCCGAAATAAGTTTTCTGACTTTACTTGATTAAGGTAATGACTATGACTCCATTGGCTCCCCTTGCACCATAAATTGAAGCAGCAGAGCCTTTTACTAAAGATATTGAGCGGACCTCAGAAGGAACAATATTATTTATCTGGTACACAATCGTTCCGTCCACCACA
>JAUYBT010000221.1 GCA_030692905.1 Bacteroidales bacterium | reverse complement strand
GCAGAATGGAAGAAAGCTGCACCCGACAGGCCATTCAGGTTCACAACAATAGAAGATATGATTAAAAATATCTATTCGTCTGAAAGAAATTTAAGTGCAATTGTTTCAATATTTGCACTCTTTACCCTGCTTATTGCTGCATTCGGATTATTTGGTCTCACACTGTTCGTGGCACGATCGAGAATAAAGGAAATAGGTATAAAAAAAGCATTTGGAAGTTCGGAGCAGGCAATCGTTTATTCATTCCTGATAAACAACCTGATCCTGGTGCTTATGGCAGCCCTTCTTTCCATCCCCGTTACCCTCTATTTTATAAATAAATGGTTAAGCAATTTTGCTTACAAGGCAAGTATTAATTGGTGGGTATTTGTTGCCTCTTTTGCTGTTGCAGCAGTTGTGGTACTTTTAACGGTATACATTCATTCTTACAAAGCATCTCGTATTAATCCTGTTAAAGCGTTGAGGTATGAGTGATACATTCTTTTAATGTGACTCAAAATTGGAAAGAAACCTTTTTAAAACTCGAAAAAAAGCCTGCTTACAATTCGGTCGGTATAGTCAATTGGCTTCGCCGAGCTCGTCACCCCACTAGCGGGGTTCCTCGGTTGCCTTTAGAATTCGCCTGCAGCTTCGTCTGACGTGCAAGCTGTCATAGCCTGCCCCGCTTGCGTGGGTTTTTGCAATGCCACTTAGATAATTATACCGTGACGATAATACTTCTGTCGTTTACCGGGACTGGCATACTGTTAAATATTTAACAGAAGATTAAGAATTGATTAACAAATATTTGGGAGTTCACCGAATAAACATTATTTAAATTCGTTTAACAAAAGTTGAAAGACATAAACTTTAAACCAGTTCGAATGAAAATACTTATAATTATTCTTCTATTTCTGCAGAACGGTATTACCATTGCTCAAAACATTGAATTCACTGTGTTGAACAAAAATTCTCAACCGATGCCTTATGCCTACATCCTGATAAATGGCAAGCCAACTGAAATAAGTGATACAATGGGGATAGCCATTATCCCAATAAATAAACTAGCAGAGAAAGACACAATTACTGTAAGTTACCTGGGGGCATCTCCGGCATGGATTATTACGATCAATCTTTGAAAGAGAGCAAAAAGCATTGTTTTTATCTTGACGAATCTGGTTATCTGCTTGACGAGGTTGTTGTAACATATCAGGATATTAAAAAATTATTCAAAAAAAACACAAAAAGAATACCTGCACTAAATTACAACTGTACAATGAATGCCAATTTTGATGCTAAGTTTATAGATCCAGAACAAAAAGTATATCCGGCATCTGGTACTCTTGAAGCAACTAATGAGTGGATCTCCAAAAATTTACCTTATGGATACTATGGCTGGTTTCATCATCCTTTTCAATTTATAACTGATAGTGATACCGCAAAAATTAGATATTTATTGCATTCTAACACCCATACTGCACTTAATTTCATTAATCTGGCAATTGTTATAAGTCTTTTAGATGACTATGGAAAAGGGAAACTAAAGGCTTTCTATAGCTATCTTGGGATGAAAGACAATTTTAAAATATTCAGGATCTCTTATCCAAAAACATTTTCTATTGGCTATTCATACCAAATTCTTCTATATGTAGATGAGTATACAAAATATATCCATCATGTAGAATTTGAAGCTGTTAATACAGACTCAGATAAAGATAAATATTTAAGCAAAGTCAACATAATATGTGATTGTGAGCTATATACAAATAAAAAGCCACCCCGACCAACTGTATTGCTACCTGTTAATATAAATTATAAGGCTCAAATGTTTGACGGTTCGCAGATGGAAATTAAACTCTCGAATATTTCTATAAAATACAAAAACTAGTCATAATTGATAAATACCATTCTGTCTGGACCCCAAGATCTAAAATTAGACCTAAACATAATAAGTAGGACTTCATTCGGCACGCAGTGCCAAGAATGAAGTAGAGTGTTGCACTACATCCGGGGCCCCGGCCTTATTCTATGCACTTACCACCGTAATTCGTGTTCCATGAGCAGCCTCATTTCAGGCTTGTTGGGTGATTTTTGGGTTATATGTTGTTCTCTTTTTTACATTTTTGTTGGTTTTATTGATTTTTCGCTACGGCACTCAACTGGTTTTATTTGTTTTTAGATGTTTTTGTAACTTTTTGGCAATGCCTTTCCCATCCCGGCAAAGCGGGTGATTTAAGATGCCCATAATCAGCACGATAATATTTTTGTTGTATAAAGTACATTTGATGGGGCACGGATCTTTGGAAGTAATTCTATAGTATGCATAAACCCTGTTTTGCACACAGGACATCGGCAAGGATCAAAACCGGTAAGGCGTACTATGCGTTCCTGCCTGGTTTCTTTGACCTTTGTTTCCGGCTTTTTTGCCAGCAGCGACTTAACCCGGTCTTTTTGCTTGCTGCTAAGTATTCCATAATACCTGATCTTAACAAACCGTTTTGGCAGTATATGCATGCAGAACCGGCGCAGGAATTCAACCCCTGTTAATGTTGTGGGCTTTATTCTGCTATTGTCCCTGTAGTCTTTGTAAAAGAATGTGATACCTGAATCGGCGATGTTTTCTATCCGATGATTACTTATTGCTATCCGATGGGTGTATTGCCCAAGGTATTTTACAATTTGCTGCGCATTACCAAAGGGAGGCTCGCAATGCACCACCCATTCTTTTTTCCACACTTCATTGAGCAAGGACTGATATTTTGGCAATTGGTTGTTTTGTCTGAGTTGACGTTTGAGTTTTTTGAGCAGGATGCTGCGAAGCGCCGGGCTAAGCATAAGCACCGGGTACAGGTATTTACCTCGTTTGGTAATGCGCTTTAAGTTTCCTGATAACGTCAACCCTGCTGCCGGAACAATACAATGAATATGTGGATGAAGGCTAATGTTTTGTCCCCAGGTGTGCAACACGCAGATAGCTCCGCTCTCAATCCCGTAGTGGGTGTAGCCAAATTGCAGCAATACGCTCCATACGCACTCGAACAGGGATTTATAAAACTGTTTGCTGCCCAGCAAGCATATCTGGTTTAATTCTTCGGGAACAGTGAACACAATATGGAAGTATTTCACATCAAGAGCATCATTCATCCGGTCATCGACCCAGAGAGCCTGTTTTGCCCCCTGGCATTTAGGGCAATGGCGGTTGCCACAGCTATTATAACTGATCCGTTCTTCACCGCAAAAATCGCAAAAATCTTTGTGCCCGCCCAATGCCGATGTGCGGCATTTCTGCAAGGCATCCAAGGTGCGCACTATGAAACTATTGGGATGGTATTTCTCAATATACTGCTGCCCAAACCTTTCTATTATTTGGGCAACTTCAAACTGTGGGCGCTCCACTATTTTTGAGGGTATAAAGTATCCAGAGGACTATGGGCAGATGCTATCGGGCATTGAGCAACATGAAGATAAATCATCGTTGTAGCTATTTTGGCATGACCCAACAACCCCTTGATGGTAACGATATTTAATCCATCTTCGAGCAGATGAGTGGCATAACTGTGACGAAGGGAATGAAGAGAAACATCTTTTTTGATATCTGTTTTTTTCAGTGTCTCACGCATCACCCAGCTAAGTCCTTTCACGCTGTAACGGCCATCAGGTTCTTTGCCGTTAAAGAGCCAGATATGAGGGTTTTCGACCGCGAGGTACTGCTTTAACCCTTTTGCCATGTAATCAGACAATGGGACAATACGATCTTTTTTGTATTTGCTCTGACGTATGTGAATGGTTTTGCGTTCAAAGTCAATATCTGATATTTTCATGTTGCTGGCCTCCTGAGAGCGCAGACCTGCAGAATAGATTAGAGTAAGTGCAATGCGGTGCTTTAGCAGCTTTGGAGCCCTGAACAATTGGCGAAGTTCGCCGCGGT
>JAUYBT010000149.1 GCA_030692905.1 Bacteroidales bacterium | reverse complement strand
CGTCAGTACAATGGCATTATAGTCGGTTCACTCGAGGAGTATGAAAACCTTGTTGGCATCGAACAGGAAACTGAAACCGAACCAAAAAAATAGGATTAATTATAAGGCAATGACAGATCCCAAAAACCCGACACAGATCAGCATTGAACTGAATGAAGAAGTTGCTCAGGGAACTTATTCGAACCTTGCGGTTATAACCCATTCAGCAGCTGAATTCGTTATCGACTTTGTAAGAATAATGCCCGGGATACCAAAGGCACAGGTTAAATCAAGGATAATACTTACTCCTGAACATGCAAAAAGACTTGTTGCAGCACTTCAGGATAATATTGCCAGGTATGAGTCTGTTCATGGGACAATTAAAGAAGTTAAAGGGTCGGGACCTGCAATACCATTAAGTTTCGGTGGTCCGACAGCTCAGGCATGAAATAAAAGTTTACTTTGTCCGTTGTTTACTATTAACCGCATAAGATAAATCTGAAATGAGAGGACACATAATAAGAAAAATCCTTGTTGTACTGATAATTATTACACCCGTTTTCTCCTATTCTGGTTGCAAAAAGCAGGCAAGATGCGGTTGCGGGAAAGATATTCTGTTTACACTTACCAATGAGGCGGCAACAGTTTATTATAATGAGACTGGAACAAGTATCACTTTTACTCGGGTAAGTAATCCTTATGAAACATACAATTTCTGCAATCCTGGTGAAATGTTCCCAAAATTTACAGACTACAAATCAGGCGATGTACTTCAGGTATCAGGACATGTTTACTGGGAATGTAACTATCTCTACCAGTCAAGTAATTATTCTTACGGATCCTATTATAAGGTATATATGATCCAGGTTACCGATGTCACCGTGGATCTTTATGGGAAGAAATAATTTTTGTTTTTGTTCTGATCTTTACTAAACAAGGTTTCCTGGTTAAGATAAGCTCTCCTTTCACTATTCCGGTTATTCATTATCCGGGCAATTTTGTATATTTCAGAAAAATTCGGTGATGATCCAATACAACATATCTTTTGCAGGAGCAGGAAGAGTGGCAGGCGCTTTATGCAAAGAGTTGTATCATGCCGGCTTCAGGATTGATCTGATAGTTTCAGAATCAGAAAATAGCGGCCGGTTACTTACTGATTCGTGTAAAGCATCATGGTCACCGGAACTTATATTTCCCGATTCCACTGATGTAATAATTGTTGCAGTTCCAGACCACAGGCTGAAAAGTGTTCTGGATGATATAAGATGCCGACCCGAAACTTTAGTTGCCCATACAGCGGGCAGTATTGGCCTTGATGTTTTTCCTGAAAAGATAAAACGAAAGGGTATTTTTTATCCGCTACAAACCTTTTCAAAAGAAAGAAAAGTCGTTTTTAAAGATCTCCCTTTTTTACTTGAATCATCAGATAAAAAATCATCTGTAATTTTAGAAAACCTGGCAAGATCAATTGGTGGTAAAGTTCATTTTGTTGATACTGAACATAGAAGGATGCTTCATCTTGCTGCTGTATTTGTCTGCAATTTTACAAATCATATGCTTACAGCGGGTAAGGAGGTAGCCTTCAATGCAGGTTTTCCCTTCGAAGTGCTCGGACCATTGGTAAAAGAGACTATTTCAAAAGCGATGGATACCGGACCTGAAAACTCCCAGACGGGGCCTGCTGTACGAAATGATCAGAATACGATCGAAAAACATTTGGAATTACTATCTTTCTCGCCTGAATTGCAGAGGATATATAGTGAGATGACCCGGTCAATAATTAAATACTATAAAAAATCGTGATTAATGGCTAATTTTAAGGAAGACCTTGTAAGAGTTAAGGCATTTATATTTGATATCGATGGAGTATTGTCGATGCAAACAATCAGCCTGAATTCTTTTGGTGTGCCAAACAGAACTGTTAACCTTCGCGACGGCTATGCCATGCAGCTTGCAGTTAGGAAGGGCTATTATATTGGTGTTATTTCGGGAAGCAGCTCAAAAGAATATCAAAAGAGACTCAAGTTGCTTGGCGTAACGGATATTTACCTCAACAGTCTCGCTAAGCTGGACCATTTTAATATTTTTCTTAAAAAATATAACATTAATAAATCTGACGTTTTATTCATGGGTGACGATATTCCTGATTTTGAGGTGATGAAAGAGGCCGGTATTGCAGCCTGCCCTTCCGATGCTGACAGCGAGATAAAACAGGTTGCTGCTTATATTTCTGATAAGAAGGGCGGGGAAGGTTGTGTAAGGGATGTTATTGAACAGGTATTGAGACTACATAACAATTGGATGGATTCCGATGCATTTACATGGTGAAAAATGAAGGCATTTCTTAATCTGATCAGATGGCAAAATCTTCTCATAGTTATCCTTACTATGGTGCTAATGAGATATGCGGTTCTTGGGGCGGTCATCAGCAAAATTGGTGTTATACTTATTAAGAGTACGGGAGAAGAGATTCCAATGGTACTTCAGTTTCCATGGTATGACTTTTTATTGCTCGTTGCCGCCACTGTCTTTATTACCGCAGGTGGTTACGTAATAAATGATTATTTCGATATAAAAGCAGACCTGATAAACAAAGGGAAGGTAATTGTTGGCACAAAAATCCCGAGACGCCAGGCCATGATGTGGCATAATATTTTTAATATCGCCGGTGTTTCTGCCGGTTTCTATATTTCATGGAAAGCCGGTTATATATATTTGGGAGTTCTATTTCTGATCGTCTCCGGTTTACTCTATTTTTATTCAGTAAGCTATAAAAGACAGTTCCTGATCGGCAATATAATTGTTGCTATTCTGACAGCAATGGTTCCTCTTCTCGTTGTTTTTTATGAATGGCCTGCTTTATATAAGTATTACACAATAAATGCAATATCTCTTCCAAAAATAAATTTTGTTTTCTACTGGGTCGGAGGATTTGCTCTTTTTGCTTTTCTGACTACTCTTACACACGAAATAATCAAAGACACTGAAGACTTTGAAGGGGATGTTGCTTACGGAAAAAATACTGTCGCGGTAGTTTTCGGAGTATTTTCTGCCAAGGTAGTTTCAGTAAGCCTCATAATTATTACTGTTGCTCTGCTATATCTTATATGGTACTTTTTTATTAATGATACTATAACACTTATTTACCTATCTGCTGCAATCGTTTTGCCTCTTTTATATGTCATTTATAAAGTGGTTATCAGCCGTGAAAGGAAACAGCTTCACAGTGCAAGCAGTATCATGAAAATAGTAATGCTTACCGGTATACTTTACTCTGTTGTGGTAAAAGTAATACTTACCTGGAACCTCTTCTGACGATGATAATTGATAACCTGAATAATTATAGGATAATCCTTGCTTCACGATCACCCAGAAGACAACAGCTGCTCCGGGATCTGGGTCTTAAATTTGATGTTGTATTTAAGGATTATACTGAAACATTTCCGAAAAACCTTGGTGGTGAGGAGATTGCCAAATATGTTGCACACGAAAAGGCGGTCTCTTTTAAAAACGAAATATCAGAAAATGAGATTGTTATTACAGCAGATACGATTGTATGGTGTAACAACAAGGTGCTTGGCAAACCTCTGAATTCTGAAGATGCAATCCGCATTCTCAAAGAAATTTCCGGCAACACACATGAAGTAATTACCGGAGTGTGTCTGTTTTCCTCTTTTAAGGAAAAAACATTTTCTGTCTCGACAAAAGTTACTTTCGATACTCTTTCGGGGGAAGAGATGAATTTTTATGTTGATAAATACAAACCATATGATAAAGCAGGCGCATACGGCATACAAGAGTGGATAGGCATTGCCGCCTGCAGCAATATTGAGGGATCATATTTCAATGTTGTTGGGTTGCCTGTACAGAGACTTTACAAAGAACTTCAAAGTTTCATTCTAAAGTAAAATCAAAAGATAAAAGATAAAAGACAAAAGACAAAAGACAAAAGTTTAAAGAGTTATTAATTATAAATTAGATATATGACTGCTCATTGACAAGTTTGCCGGTGCAGGGTATCTGCTTAAAGAAATGACAATTATAGAGTAAACTTCAGCCCCCATGTGCTGTTTCCTTTTTTAAATCCAAGAGTTTTAAAAGGAATGATGAGTTCCCCATCCTAACCATTTTCGGTAATTTTTGCCTTGCCATCCCAAAGATCATCAACACGAAAATGGAAATCTAAAGATTGATATTCAACAAATATTAATTATTAACTTTCCGGGGAAATGAAATAAAGATGATCAGAATTATTGTCGACGATAAAATCCCTTTTCTGAAGGGAGCCCTTGAACCTTATGCCGAAATGGTCTATCTACCCTGTAAGCAGATTAGCAGGAATATTGTGAAAGAGGCAAATGCTTTGCTGATACGTACAAGAACAAAATGCACCGGGAACCTGCTTAATGGAACAAGTGTCAGGTTTATAGGTACTGCAACAATCGGATTCGACCATATTGATACACAATATTGCGAGAAGCATAATATAAAATGGACTAATGCTCCAGGCTGTAATTCATCATCGGTTCAGCAATATATTGCTGGAGCCTTGCTGAAGATGGCCTCCGAATTCCGGTTTAACCTGATAGACAAAACAATTGGAATTATAGGTGTCGGCAATGTCGGTTCAAAGGTTGAAAAGTTAACAAGATTATTAGGGATGAATGTTCTGCTGAACGATCCTCCCCGGTCCAGACAGGAGGGTGAAAAGAATTTTGTCAACCTTGGGACAATTTTATATGAATCTGATATTGTGACGGTTCACGTGCCGCTTAATGTGGTTGGAGAAGATAGCACTCATCATTTTTTTAATGAAAAGAGTTTCAAAAAGATGAAAAAGGGTGCCTGGTTTTTCAATTCTTCACGGGGTGAAGTGACCGATACAGTCGCTCTTAAGCAAGCACTGGGCTCAGGGAAACTGGGTGGCGCTGTTTTAGATGTATGGGAGAATGAACCGGATATTGATCTTGAACTTATGGCAAAAGCTTTTATCGCAACTCCCCATATTGCAGGGTATTCGACAGATGGCAAGGCTAACGGAACAGCAATGGTTGTCAACTCTTTATGCAAATATTTTGATATTCCTCTGAAAAACTGGTACCCTGAGAATGTCCCTCAACCTGCTGCTCCGGAAATAACAATTGATGGTGAAGGCAAAACCGATGAAGATATGATAAGGGAAGCTGTTTTTCAAACTTACAATATAGCTGAGGATGATATAAGATTTCGTTTTTCACCATCTGATTTTGAAAAACAGAGAGGCGAGTATCCGCTAAGAAGAGAGTTTACTTCATACAGAATTAATCTTAAAGGAGGAACTAAAAAAGTTCAGAAAATGTTTGAGGGACTTGGGTTTAAGGTTGGAAGTTGAATCGCGTACTCTTTCACCTGGAAAACGAACGCCTGCAGCCTTGTATCAAGTGAGACGGTATCCTGGCCATCATAAACAATATTGATAAAAGGAATATTGTTATGGTCTTTTCTGAATGTGTCACTCACTGATGCAACAAGAGTTCCCGGCATACAGGTAAATGGCAGAATGGCAGCCAGACCCGAAACTCCTCTCTTTGTAAGAGCCACAGATGTACCCATTGCTATCGGCGGGTCCCCGTCATAAAATTGATTCACATACTTATTGCATAAATGCAGCATATCGCGAAGCGATACATCCTTTTCATGATCGGTAAATTTTTTAATACCCCGGAGTAAGGAGGCTGCAATTACATCCTGACCAAAACCCTGAATTTTTGATTTGATAACACCTTTTTTATCATTCTTCCACCTGCTGTCGCGGGTAAAACGGTATGTCGAATAATATATCCATTCCGAAATAGGGCCTATAATCACCTCAACACCAAGATCTTCGAGCCGGTTTGCGATATTGCCGTTACAGCCTGCATTATCGCGCATGAATATTTCACCGATAATGGCCACCACAGGTTTTCTCTGACTCTTATCAACCTTTATTGCCATATAATCTGAAGCAATTCCGGCAAGAACTTTATGTAGACCTTTTGATCCCTTCTCAATGCATTTTTCAAGTCGTGCCAATGAATCCTCATAAAGCTTATCTGAATCTCCTTTGTTGATCTCGTAGGGTCGGGTTTCCCTGTATATTTTTCTCAGGTAATCGGAAACGATAAATCCTTTCCAGGCATTGATCCTGAATTTTTGTCCATGCTCACCCGCAACATCTTCATATGATGTATCATTTGAGGGAGTTATAAGTTCTGCTTCATGGAAACCAAGTCTGTCAAAGAGTATCCTGTGAAAATGGTTATACTGACCAAACCGGCACGGGCCATTATGATCAGGCATAAAGAAGCTCATTTTTGAAGGATCTGCACCAGGCTCCATCAGCTTTTTTATGAAGCTTCCTGTTGTACAGATCATCGGGAAGCACTCTTTTGATGAGGTATATTTTCTTCCGATTGACAGATCTTCTTCAGTCTGTTTGGGCAGAACTTCAGAAGGGATACCGCAACTGCGGGCTGCTGCAGCCAGCATGTAAGCGCCATCATTCATATACGGGAAATACATCACCCGGTCTTTTTGCGGAGAGGATGGGCCCGGACGAGGTCTGAAGATCTTCATATCTTTCTTCTCATTTTTCTCAGCGCCCTTGAGACTATCGAGAAAAGCTTCAATACGGGTTATCATTCCGGCATCGGCAGAGTGTTCATCTACTTCAAGATGAAGAAACGGTTTGCCTTTGAGCTCTTCTGTCACATAGTGCCAGATAAATGAGTCGGGTCCGCAACGGAAGTTACTGATATAAACTGCATGGAGGTTTTTATCTTTTGCTACCATCTGTGCAGCGGCTATAATTTCTTGTCCGTTTGGCCAGTACATGTTGCGGTAGTTTGTAAAAATATTGTATGGCGAGAGATCAAGCATATCCAGAGGTATTGTCATAACATTCTGGTTTATAAGCTTTTCTATGAGACCCAGATTAAGGTGCTGATCTGTACTGTTATACGGTCTTCCCAAAAGTACTACAGGCCGGCAGTTTTCGGGAATTGAACTTAGTAGCTCTTTCCCATAATTAATAAGTCGTTTTTCAAATATGGTTTGCACTTCATCGGCTTTATATATTGCTTTTTTAATTTCTGCTTTACTGATCCCAAATTTCTCATTGAAATATTCAGTCATCTCTCCGATGAGAGCTCTTTCGAAAAACCTGAAATGAAGGGTGGGGATCAGGAGTTTTGATTCATCAATTTTTCCCCGGAGGGCAGCCTTTACCATGAAAGGGTAAGTCTGAATCCACGGACAGTTACAATTGAAAGTCTTGTTCCCTTCCCTGAATTTCCCATTGACAATAAACGGAAGGAAAATATAGTCAACACCTTTCTCCACAAGATCTATTACATGACCATGCATCAGTTCAACCGGCAGGCAAATCTCTGTGGTTATTGTCTCTATTGATCTTGTTACCAGCGATTTATCTGACTCTTTTGAGATTACCACCGTAAATCCAAGTTGTTCAAAGAAGGTTCTCCAGAAGGGGAATTGCTGGTAGAACACCATCAGGGCTCTTGGAATTCCAATTGAAGTTGATTTCCAGGATTCTTTTTCTATATATCCCTCCATAAGCATTTCGGTCCTCTTCCTGAAAAGGTTGGGGATATTATTCGGAACCTTTTTCCGGTCGTCAATCTCATACTTTTCGCAGCGGCCACCATAGTACAAGGATTTCTTTTCCCCTGTTATTTTTACACGCCTTATTTCACAATGGTTAGTACATCCCTGGCATATGAACATGCTCAAGTTATAGGTAACGTTTCGTACTCCAAAGCCTTTGAACCTTGTTTTTTGTCCTTCTGCCATCGATCTTTTGGCCAGGATGGCAGCGCCGATAGCCCCGGTAACATCAAAATGGGGAGGTATTATTATCTTCTTGCCAAGGACCTGCTCGAAAGCGGCAACTACTGCTTTATTGTTCGTAACACCACCCTGAAAGAAGATCTTATTGCCTATTCGCCGGTCGCCGACTACCTTTTGTAAATAATTATAGACGATAGAATAGGCGAGTCCCCCGACAAGGTTTTCGTTCCTGGCTCCCTTCTGCATGAATGAGTTCAGATCCGATTCCATAAATACAGTGCACCGGTCACCCAGTTTTACCGGACATTCAGAATTCAGTGCCATACAGCCGAACTCCTCAACAATATTAATATTCAGTTTCTCCGCCTGCTCCTCAAGAAATGACCCGGTACCTGCTGCACACACCTTATTCATCTCAAAATCAACAACAACGCCATTTTCAATGCTTATATATTTGGAATCCTGTCCGCCAATTTCGAATATTGTGTCAACTGTCGGATCATAATCAATTGCAGCAGTTGCCTGGGCTGTGATCTCGTTCCTGATGGTGTCGGCTCCGACAAAATCACCTGTCAGATACCGTCCCGAACCGGTTGTGCCTGCACCAACCACGACAACATCATCTCCCACCTCATCATAGATTTCAGTCATTCCTTTCTGGATAGCTTCAAGAGGCTTCCCGGCAGTTGGCAGATAGCGTCTTGCCACAACGCGGTGTTTGTCATCTATCAGTACCACATTTGTGCTGAGAGAACCAATATCCAGACCCAGATAAACAGGTACTTTATCTTTACCGTCTTTGACGAAATGAACATCTTTTTTATATTCTGCTTCAGATTCCTTGAGACGTGGAAGGCTTACAAAATCTGCAGTGGCTCCGGCAAGATACTCTTCAAGTTTTGAGATGCCGGCGAAATGGTTCATAATGAGATTATTGGCACGGGCATAATAAACAGCACCTATTGCTCCCATAGCAGCATGATAAGGAGAGATGATCAGTTCCCCGTCGGAAAGGTTTAGAATCTCCCTGAAAGCCCTGATCATTCCCGTATTTGCTGCAACTCCCCCTGAAAAGACAACCGGCTTTTTGAACTCTTTACTTCTGGCAACATTACTGCGGAAGTTCCTGGCTAATGCAAAACATAAGCCGGCTACAATATCATGCAGGGGGGTTGCTATCTGCTGGTGATGGATCATGTCGCTTTTTGCAAAGACACTGCAACGGCCGGCTATCCTGGGAGGATCAACCGATCTTAACGCCATGGCACCAAATTCATTTTCGATCGGGACGCCTATTCTTCTGGCCTGCTGATCGAGAAATGAACCTGTTCCTGCTGCACATATGCTGTTCATTTCAAAATCGACCAGTCTTGAGTGTCCGTTTTCCGGGTCTTTCTCAAGAATGATTAGCTTAGAATCTTCTCCCCCTATCTCAATTACCGTTCTTGCTTCAGGATACAATCTTCCTGTTGAAGTTGCCTGAGCAATAATTTCATTGACAAATACACCTCCAATGAGACCAGTGGCAAGTTTGCCACCGGATCCCGTAATCGCAATTCCCTTTATTGTTTCAGAAGAGTATTTTTTCAGAATAGAAGATAATCTCTCTTTTAGGACATTAAAGGGCCTCCCGTGCACATAATCATAATAATCCTCCAGGATATTGTTATTCTCATCTATAATTGCCGTATTCAGAGAGACAGAACCAATATCAAAGCCCAGGAAAAGGATATTTTCAAATGAAGTAACGGAAGGCGATTTATTACCCATAGTCAGAGGATTAAATCAGTTAAAGCAATCAGATTTCCCAACAACAAATGCATTACTCCCAAATTTAATAAATTCTTATAGAAATCAATTATTATTATTTCAGTTTTTAGGTTATTAAGTTATTGAGTTATTAAGTTATTAATGTTGTCTTCGGTCTATGTTACCCAATAACCCAATAACACAATAACTCATTGACCTACACCCAATCTTCCTGAAGTACTTCTCCGTTGATTCCGACAATCATCTTCTTGACCGGGACTTTTCTGGAAGCGTTAGCCAGCGCTGCCCTGACCATCTGCAACAACCCGCCGCAGCAGGGCACTTCCATCATCATTACTGTTATTATATTCACTTTAGAAATATCTATCATGGTAGTCAGCTTTTCTACGTACGAATCTGTTCCCTGATCCAGTTTAGGGCACGCAATTGCCAGCGACTTGCCTTTCAGATGATTACTATGGAAACCACCCATAGAAAATGCCACACAATCGGCGGCCAATAAAAGATCAGAACCTCTGAAATATGGGGCATTTGGATTAACCAGGTGCATTTGCATAGGCCACTGCCTCAGTTCTGAAGGCTGATCTGCCGATGAAGCATTGTCATTCGTCTTTCCGGGCTTTTCAATAACCATTGCCCTCGATCCGGGACATCCGCCTCCTTCATGGCCATGGTTATGAGAATGATTATGAGCCTGCTCCATAACGCGTGTTTCGCTATAGGGTTCAGCTTCTCTGGTCTCGATGGTGATAGCTCCTTCAGGACAATGACCGATGCAGGCACCAAGCCCATCGCACATAAGTTCACTTACCAGTCTTACCTTGCCATTGATTACCTGTAACGCACCCTCGTGACAGTTTGGAACACACAGGCCGCAACCATTGCATAGCTCCTCATCAATTTTCAGAATATCTCTCTTCATATTTGTATGGTTTAATTATTTTCCTTGACAAAATTGAAGAAATACCAAGGACTAAATTGTAACATATGTTACAATTTATGATTTTTTTAAAAAGATGAATCCGTGAAAGCTAACGCGAATTTAGCGAAGGATCATTTGCTATATTAGTGAGTGCAACATAGATCATTTTAGCAACATCTTCCATTATGTCAATAGTAATTGCATCGGGGTCATCGCCTGGCAGGTGGTAATAAACTTTCTTATAACCATCAGTAGTTCCGATCGACATGGTTCTGTATCCTGCCATGCTGAAAACAACTCCATCACTTCTGGGTCTACCGTAAAATTCCCCGGGAACAGGAGCAGAAGTACGCATTGTCCGGTGAATATATTTTGTATTTGCCTGTTCGAAAAAGGTTAAAAGCTCTTTGTAAGTACTTCCGGCACTTACCGATAAGCCTGTTCCATTCCCAACCATATCAAGATTGATGAAGGTGATGGTTTTTTCTTTTGCGAAAAGGGGTTTTTCAGTATAAACTTTGCTCCCGAGCAGACCAATTTCTTCTCCTCCTAAAAAAAGGAACATCACACTTCTTTTAAGTTGAATTCCTGATTGGGCCATCGCCTTTGCAGAGCCCATAATATCAACTATACCGCTTGCATTATCGAGTGCACCGTTTACAACTTTTCCGGCTTTTCCGACTGCGTCCAGGTGACCACCGATAATAATAACTTCGTTTTTAAGTACCGGGTCACTTCCTTCAATTATACCAATCACGTTGCAGGCTTTTCCTTCCGGATGTCTTGTTGTATTGGCTTTGATAGTAATGCTTTTCCCGGTATTGAAGGATGCAGGTTTAAATGTCTTGATGATCTTATCAAGGAGCTCCTTGTTTGTTGTTTTTAGTCCGGCAAAAATATCAGCAAGAGGCTGAGGTCCGATACCGCATACAATTATTGACGGATCATATGAGATATTAGGATTTGCACTTGCCCCGTCAATATAGAGCATTCCGGCTGCACCATGTCTGACTGCATTTTGAAGCTTGTACTGATGATAGCAGTATCCAACCCATTTTTTATATTCGGGGTTTCGGGGATCGGTGTAAGGTACATCCCTGTTCATAAGGACAATTTTTCCCTTAACATCCATTCCTTTGTAGTCATCATAATTAAGTTCAGGAGCCGAAACTCCGTAACCCACAAAAACAACTTCAGCAGTTATTTCTCCGTTACCTGAGTTCATCCCGGGGTAATACTCATCGGGAAAAGTATAATTTTTTCTTATAACCGAGCCATCTGTCTGGGGTAAGTTCAGAGTAAGACTTCCGATATCATTAACATCTGTGTATGGAAAGTTGAACCACTGAAAGTAACTTCCATTTTCACCGGCCGGTTTAATGTCCCATTCCTTGAGTTTTCCTGCAACCCATTCTGCGCTTGCAAGGTATTCTGAAGTACCGGTAAGCCTCCCATTGAATTCCGGAGAGCAGAGTTTATTAACCCAGATCATCATCTCTTCACTGGTGATGGAATGGAATTGTGAAAGCAGTTTAGTTTCGAAATCATCCTGAGAAAGAATAACCTGAGAAGCAGACAATAGCAGGACTACAAAAAGATATTTAATTAGTTTCATTTACTTTTGTTTTAAGAAGTACCAAATGTAATAGAAAATAGGATTAGTACGATATTCCCCGGGAGACATAAGTCCTTAAAATTTTATGAATGACCAAAATCTTTTGAATGATGGAGAGGCTATGTTTATGGATAACAATTTACTATTTTTACGAAAAAACCATGGACTATTCTCTTTTATCAAAAACCCCTTTGTTCAGGGGACTGACAACCGGGGAGATCGATACTATTCTTTCTGTTGTTCCTTATCGGACTAAAAAATTTCAGGCAGGCTCTCTGATATCACAAAGCGGGGAACCTGTTAATTCACTGATAGTTGTAATAAGTGGAGTTGTGAAGGGAGAAATGGTTGATTATGCAGGAAGGGTGATAAAGATAGAAGATATTCCTGCCCCGGGAGCTCTTGCATCAGCTTTCATGTTCGGGAACAGGAACAGGTTTCCTGTTAACGTAATTGCGGTTTCAGATGGGGAACTGCTTTTGATAGAAAAGCCCGATTTCCTTAAACTGTTAATGAGAAACGACATTATCCTGGTTAATTTTCTGGATATGATTTCAAACCGTTCCCAATTTTTATCGGAGAAGATAAAATTTCTGAATTTTAAGACGATAAAAGGAAAGCTTGCCCATTATATCCTTCAGAAAGCAGGGAAGGAGAAGGCGTCTATTCTTTTGGATATGACGCAGAATGAACTTGCTGATTTTTTTGGTGTTGCAAGGCCCTCAGTAGCAAGGGCACTTGGTGAGTTGGAAGAGGAAGGTTATCTTGAAGCTAAAGGTAAAAACATTAAGATAATTGATAAAGAAGGACTGGCAGACCTTGCAATTGACTGATTACTTTTTACAACAAATCTGAAAGAAAAAATCCGGTTAATAAGACCTGATTTTTCTAATTTGGTTGATGGTTATTTTAGTCCTCTGTTTACAAGAAGAGCATCGATACCAGGTTCTTTTCCTCTGAAAGCAATATACATCTCCAGCGGGTCTCTTGTTCCTCCTTTTGAAAGGATCTCTTTTTCAAATTTGGCAGCAACTTCCTTATTAAAAATGTTGCCGGTTTCCTTAAATGCCTGGAATGCATCGGCATCAAGTATTTCGCACCAGATATAGCTATAATAACCTGCAGCATATCCTGCAATTGCTGAACTCCAGATGTGATTGAAGTAAGTTGACCTGTATCTTGGTTTTATTTCAGGAATCAAGCCATATTTATCCATTGCTTTCTTCTCAAATTCCCTGATATCGATATCGGTTGGTTCGGTTAAAGCATGATATTCCATATCAAGAAGTGCAGCTGCAAGGTACTCAACAGTAGTAAATCCCGTATTGAATTTGCTTGATTTATCAAGTTTTTCAACAATTTCAGCGGGAATAATTTCTCCTGTCTGATAATGCTTTGCATATACTTTTAACACTTCAGGTTCAAGAACCCAATGCTCCATTATTTGTGAAGGCAATTCAACAAAATCGCGTGGAACAGAAGTACCTGAAACTCCCGGGTATGTCGAATTTGAAAGCAGCTGATGGAGGGCATGACCAAATTCGTGGAACAATGTCGAAGCTTCATCTGAGGTAAGAAGTGATGGTTTATCGGCAGCCGGAGGAGTTAAATTTGTAACCATTGTTACAATAGGGTATATCATCTTCCCTTTTATATTGCGAATCTGGCCCCTGAATGCACCACACCATGCACCACCCCTCTTTGAAGGACGTGGATAATTATCAATCATCAGAATACCAATATGTTTGCCATTGCGTTGAACCTCGAAGGTTTCAACATCGGAATGATATTTGGGAATATCACTTCTCTTGGTGAATTCAAGCCCATAAAGCTGGTTGGCAACATAAAACATTCCTTCCATCACATTGTCAATTTTAAAATAAGGCCTTGTAATCTCATCACTCAGATCATACTTTTCCTTTTTTATCTTTTCAGTATAATACCACCAATCCCAGGGTTCAAGTTTAAATTTGCCACCTTCCCGGGTAATCAATTCCTGCTGAGCGACTGCCTCAGCTTTGGCAACAGGAGTTGCGGCAGCCCAAACCTGCCCAAGGAATTCAAATACTTTTTCAGGAGTTTTAGCCATATTGCGTTCAAGAGCAAAATCAGCATAGCTTTTATAACCAAGAAGATGAGATCTTTCAACTCTCAGTTTTGCTATTTTTGCTATTATGGCTTTGTTATCAGTCTCATTATCATTATCACCTTTCATAAAGTACCCGGTAAACAATTTTTCTCTCAGATCGTGCCTATCGGAGTATTGAAGGAATGGAGTCATGCTTGGCACCTGAAGAGTGAATACCCATTTACCATCCATTTTCATACTCTTTGCCATTGTGGTTGCCTGGGCAACGACACCTTCCGGTAACCCGGAAAGATCCTCCTGTTTATCAATAACAAGCTTGAATCCATTAGTTTCAGCAAGGAGATTCTGACCAAACTGCACTGAGAGAAGGGAAAGCTCTCCATTTATTTTACGAAGCTTGTCTTTGTCTTCTGCCGACAAGGCAGCTCCGCTTCTTACAAAACTTTTATAGGTATCATCCAGAACCTTTTTCTCTTCTTCAGTGAGTTTAAATTTGTCATGGTTCTCATATACCGATTTAATTCTCTGGAAAAGGCTGTCATTCAGGCTTATATCATCTCTATGCTTAGAAAGTAGTGGTGAAAGTTCCCTGTTGATTTTCTGCAAAGTATCATTGGTATTTGCAGAGTTAAGCGACCCGAAGACCCTGCTTACTTTAGTGAAAAGCTGACCGCTGTATTCCAGAGCTTTAATAGTATTATCGAAAGTTGGTTTTTTGGGATTATTAATGATAGCTTTTATTTCAATTCGCTGTTCTTCAAACCCTTTAAGATAAGCAGGCATGAAATGGGCAGCCTTTATCTGTTCAAAGGGAGGTACCTCGAAAGGAGTGTCATATTTGTTGAAGAAAGGATTATCACTCTTTTCTTCCTTTTTACATCCTATGAATGCTACAGCTGTAAGGAACATAAATAACAGAGTCTTTTTCATCATAATATGTTTGTTTTTAATGGCATGATGGAACTAGCCCCGACGCGTCGGGGCTCGGTTCATATCAGAGTTTTTGGTTTTGTATTGGTTATCTGAGCGCAAAATACAAAAAATGAAAACAAAAAATATGATTTTAATCTTAAAAAAGAAAGGAAAGACACCGTGTGATGTCTTTCCCTGATTTACCTAAACCTGATCGTAGAATCGGCCGAATGGCGATTGTAGAGAAATTAAAACTGTTGTTAAAAAATTCTTTTCAAAATATTGTTTATT
>JAUYBT010000192.1 GCA_030692905.1 Bacteroidales bacterium | reverse complement strand
AAGCTGGTATATTATTTTTGCTGCAATGAAATCAGGTGTTTTATTAGTTGGTGAGGGACATAATTCAACTACATCAAACCCGACAACATTTTTCTTCCTTATTACATTTCTCAGGAAATGGATCAGTTCGAGATATTCAGGTCCGCCCGGTTCGGGAGTTCCTGTTGAAGGCATAATTGACGGATCAAAAACATCAAGGTCGATCGTGATATAGACATTCTCTGAAAGTTTATCTATCGCTCTTTCATATAAATCCTTATCATAATACAGTTCATGTGAATAGAATATCCTGTCCCTGTCGGCATAGGGCAGTTCTCCTAAAGACATGCTTCTGATGCCAACCTGAACAATGGGAGCAAATTCACGTGCCCTTGCCATTGCACATGCATGATTAAATTCAGAACCCTCATAATCCTGCCTGAGATCTGCATGAGCGTCGAGTTGCAGAACCGAAAGATTATCAAAGTATTCTGAAAAAGCTTTTATGGATCCTATTGATACCGTATGATTTCCTCCGATGATTACAGGAAATTTCTTATCGTATAAGAGCGATAACGTCTTATCATATACAGCATTAACAAGTTTTTCAGGAGTTTTTTTCTCAAGCACCGGTTCGACCGTATTAATTCCGGTCAGATGGGCTTCAGACGATGTTTCAACATCGTAGAATTCAAGATTGACAGAGGCTTCGAGAATAGCTTCCGGGCCCTTATCGGCTCCTCTCAACCAAGTGCTTGTTTCATCATATGGGACAGGAACAATGATTATTCCAGAATCCGAATAATCATAAACTACCTCATCTCCGCCAAAGTTCATATGAATGATTTTTTTAACCTTGTTTTATTCTGCTTTAGGTTTTGGAGTGGTTTTCTTTTCATCTACGGAGGCAGTTTCTGTCTCAGCAGTGGCTTCAGGCTCTTCTTTTACAAGGAGTTTCAGGTTGTGAAGAATATTATACCACTGAGCGACTTTTCTGATGTCACTGGGATATACTTTGTCTTTTGAGTATTCAGGAAGGATCCCCTCAAACCAGCTTTTAAGGGTATTGACGCCACCCTTTAAATCAACCGTCGGTCCGCCGTTTTCCTTTTCGTGAATAAGATCAAAAACTTTACCGAGAGGCATATCCTCTTTGTCGGTAAATATTGCTATGTCTTCAAGTGAACTAACTTTTGCTGAGCCATAGACACTGCTTCTTTTTTTTGTCTCAAGGTGTTCAACAATTATTGCATTTTTTCCCTGGGCAATAAATTTGAAAAGTCCGGGTTCACCTGAAATTGCCAGAATATCTTTTAAAATCATTTTTTATAAATTTGTGTACAAATTTAATCCTTGTATTGTAATGTGAGTTTTATTAGTGATATTTTTTTCATTTTAATAGGGTCAGATCATATTTCTTTCCTTTTTTATCTTCTCATAAGCCTCGTTTACCTTTTTGAACTTTTCGTCGGCAGTTTTTCTGAAATCGTCGCCAAGATGGCTTACTTTATCAGGATGGTACTTCATAGCCATTCTTCTGTATGCCTTTTTCACCTCATCATTTAAGGAAGACGGATCTATTTCGAGTATTTTATATGAAGAATCTGTTTCGGGGATAAACATGTTTTTTATTGACAGAAAGTCGGATGCAGCAACTCCGAGATAGCCTGAAATTTTCTCAATAATCTCAATTTCCGAAGGATGTATTCTGCTATCGGCAAGGGAAACATTAAACAGCAAGTGCAACAATTGCAGGCGGGATGAATAATTCATGTTTCTGCTAATCTGCAGACAAACATCCCTGACGGGAATTTCTTGCTTGATAATGTCTTTTAGCATCAGGAGAGCCTGTCTTGCAGATTCCTGGCCAAATTGCCTTATGAAGAATTGTTTAACGTAGTCAAGTTCCGATTTTACAACCTTTCCGTCAACTTTCATCACTGCTGCTACAAGAACCAGCAGGCTCATCCCGAAATCCCCCTGAGTTGTTCTGACTGTTCCGGTGATGTAGGTGGAAGGTTGTCCTATAGTTGAATCAAACATTGAACCGACAAGAAATCCCAATAGTCCCCCCATCGGCCCCCCCATAACAAAGCCAAGTCCTCCTGCCAGCCATTTTCCAAAATTTCCCATTACCGGGTACCGATATTAATATAAGTTAAAATATTTTCATGAATTTTCAGAATAGCCGGGATGATCATATCATTTTCCGAATTAGGAATAACGAAATCTGATAATTTTATCCTGGTTTCATCATCCATCTGATTCCGCATCCTATCCATAACCTGTTCTCTGGAAAGACGATTCCGACTAATAACCCTATCCACTCTTTCCTCGATCGGAGCTACTACTGTAGCTATTTTGTCGACCAGTTTTGAAGCGCCGCTTTCAAAAAGTATGGCTGCCTCCAATATCACATAGGGTGTGGTTTGCTCCTTCTCCCATCTTTTAAAATGATCAAAAACAACAGGATGAATGAGCAAATTAACCTTTTCAAGAAGAGACTGATCATTAAAGATAAGTGTTGCTAACTCCATTCTATCGAGGCTTCCATTGACGTACAGGTCCTTACCAGCAATAGAATTGATCCTCCGGATTATTCCCTCATCGTTTTCCATTATTTGCCTTGCTGCGGGGTCTGCTGAAAAGACAGGTATTCCCAGGACATTAAAAACTCTGCAAACGGTCGTTTTACCGCTGCCAATACCACCTGTGATGCCCAGCTTCATTCCTGGTTTTTTCTCTTTTCTCATTTAGCCTTCTCTTAAAATAAAGGTTCTCATTTTCTGTTCTTAACAACATTATTTTCAGGATTAACCGGAACCGATTTTGCGGCTGTCTTATCAAGGGTGAAAAAGAGAGTATCGGGTTTAATTGAGGTAATTTCGCATCCCGATCTTAACTGAACAGAAAGGCTTTTAGTCAGCCCTGATGTGATTATAAAGTAATTAAGGGCTTTACTGTCATGAACTCGTTTGTAATTGACTTTTGAAATATCAATTAAAACTGGTGTTCTGTTACCTGATAGTTTAAGCTTCAATACAGAGTAACCCGGACCTTTAAAATAGAGGTTCAGCCTGACAGGTATTTCTTCAACAATTACCCTTTCTTTTGGAAGATTGATATACTTTACAGGGTATCTGATACCGGCTTCAATTACTTTCCCGAGAGAATTAAGGTACCAGAAAATGAATGAGAGAAGAAGGAAGAAAGCAAAAACAACAACATCTCTGTTGATTACACTTACCTCCTTCTTCGTAAGGTTGTCCGACCGTATCCCATGTTTTCCCTTCACCAAAGGTTTAATAAAGAGAAGTTTAATACTGTTCGTCAGCTGAAGGATCTTTCAGCAGGGCGCTTTTGTCAACTTTCAGTTTAACATCCCCGCCAACATCCATGGTTACATAGTTATCCTTTATTTCGTATATTCTTCCGTAAATTCCACCGGTAGTCACTACTTTATCGCCTCTTTTCAGGGAAGTTCTGTAGTTGTTCATCTCTTTTTGTTTTTTCATCTGAGGCCTGATCATGAAGAAATAGAAAACAACAAAAACAAGTATAAGTGGAAGGAAAGTCACAAGGGGATTACTCTGACCGGCAGTTCCGGCAGGTTGACCCATCAAAAACAAATAAGCAAAATTGGTCATCGTTTCAATTATTAATTATTATTAATTTAGTGTTGGTACTACTTCAGCGGTTATTCTTAATAACACAACAGGGATTGATGCATTTGACTTTACAGTGATAGTTTTTGTCTGCATACCGTTTCTTCCTGAAGCATCAAAAACAACTTCAAGATTTCCATTCCCCCCGGGAGGAATAGGTTTGGTATCATATTTCGGGACGGTACATCCGCAGCTTGTTGTTGCAGAAGCGATTACAAGATTGCTTGTTCCCTTGTTTTCAAATGTAAATATAAACCCAACCTTCTCTCCTTCTGCAACTTTTCCGAAATTGTGCTCATATTCTTTAAAAATCAGCTTAACAGCTCCTGTATCGGTCGGTTGCGATCCGGAATTACCAGCATTTCTGCTTGTGCTGCTACCACAATTTGAAGCCACTATTGTTATCAGAACCAAAGCCATTATTACTATCTTTCTCATAAATATAATTTAATGTTGGATATCAGTTTTCATCTGTTAATGCTTCACCAACCAACCCTCTGCCAAATTTATTAAAAAGCCCTTTTTCGCGGATTTCTTTAACAATATTATCGAGAATTCCGTTGACAAAGGTACTACTTTTTGAAGTACAATAGTATTTGGCAATTTCAATATACTCGTTGAGAGTAACCTTTACAGGTATTTCAGGAAACTCAATTATTTCAGTTATTGCAAGCCGCATAACAAGGATGTCCATGAGGGCAATCCGCTCCACCTCCCAGTTAGTTGTATTTTTATCAATAAGCTCAGAACACTTGTCTGAATGTATGACAGCTTTTCTGAAAAGTATCTTTACAAACTCTTCATCCTCGACATTTTTAAATAATGTCATCAGGGAGGTATTCTCTCCTGAATCAGCTTTAAATTTTTTCAGAGTCTTTTCTACCATAGCCGACACATATTCTATATCGTCATTCCAATATATACTCTGTTCTTCAAGATTTGAATGGAGATCTTCTGAATTTGAAAATAGATCTGTGATAAGCTTGATAATGAACTTTTTATCGGACAAATAATTATGATTTTCCGACTTCATATACTCCTCATATATATCCCAGGATAACATATTAGTATACATCAGACGGGAGATATGGGAAGAGTTAACCCATGAAAGCCTCTTAGAAGAAATATAGCTTTTAAATGCCAGATTTTTTTTCAGTTGGGCGATAACAAGGTTATCCACAAACCTTCTTTGAGGATTCAGATCCCCCGCTGTGGGCATTCTCTTCCGGAGAGCCTGATCAATCTTCTCGCCGGCAATATCGGCAACTTCAAGAACAAGCAGCAGCAGGTAGTGATAAAGATCGTAAGTCTTACCAATGCTGAACATTAGTTCTGTCTCGGCATTAGCAAGATTTCCATCTTCCCTGCGGTTAAAAGCATAAAGAGCCATTAAGGCTTTTATACGTAGTAATCTTCTGCTTATCATTTATAAAGAACCTCGGATTTCCGCTGCAAAAATACTCTTTTTCCCTTACCCTCAAAACAACCAGGCAAAATTAATCAGCCCTGTTTTGATTTGATAAAATAATTGTTACATTTGACAATACAAAACAAAACCCTAACACTAACTGACTTATAAATGGAAGAAGAAGCCGGAATTAAGGAAGTCATAAACGGGCATAATGAAAAATACGTAAAAGAAGAAATTTTCACTAAGGTGGTACGTGCCGGAAAAAGAACTTACTTTTTTGATGTAAAAGCTACACGGAAGGATGATTATTATCTGACTATTACTGAAAGCAAGAAGCGTTTAGGCAAAGAAGGGAAGATTTTTTACGAAAAACATAAGATCTTTCTTTACAAGGAAGATTTTGAAAAATTTACAGAAGGGCTGAAAGATGCTGTTACATATATCGATAATGGCAAAGATGTATTAACAGTCCCTAATTTGTCGTCAGAAGTTGAAACCAGGGATGAAAAAAGCACTCTTGCCACCGGGGAGTTCACAAACGTCGAGTTTGAAGACCTTGGGAAAAAATAGAAGGACCTTTTCATAAGTTATTTTCTATGAATATTTCTAAATGTCTGATTATATCCTCCTTATATTAGGAATACTTCTTATAATCCTTGGAATAATCGGTTGTCTGGTACCTGTTTTACCCGGACCTCCATTCAGTTTTCTTGGATTAATTTTACTTCATTTAACCCGGTTCGGTCATTTTACAACCCCAATATTAATTACTCTTGGTGCCATTGCAGTTGTTGTTACTGTTCTGGATTATATTGTTCCGGTATGGGGGACAAAAAGATTCGGTGGCTCCAAGTACGGAACCAGGGGTGCAACCGTTGGTTTGATAATTGGTCTGTTCCTTGGTCCGATGGGTATAATATTAGGACCATTATTCGGTGCGTTTGTAGGGGAAATGATATTTAAGGATGATATAGGTTATGCTTTTAAGGCAGGGTTCGGCAGTCTGTTAGGGTTCCTTACAGGTATCGGTCTGAAACTTGCCGCTTCCTTTGTTATGACCTTCTATTTCGTGAAGGAGTGGATAGCGTAGCTACCATCACGGCCTTAATAGTATGCAGGCGGTTTTCAGCTTCGTCGAAAACAATCGAATGTTCTGATTCGAATACATCTTCGGTTACTTCCATCCCATCGAGACCAAATTTCAGGAATATCTCTTCTCCCACTTTTGTCTCCCTGTTATGAAATGCAGGCAGGCAGTGTAGAAATTTCACCTCAGGGTTTCCGGTCTTTTCTATTACTTTCATGTTAACCTGGTATGGTTTTAACAGACTAATCCTCTCTTCCCATACAGAATCAGGTTCTCCCATTGATACCCATACATCGGTATAAAGAAAATCAGCACCTTTTACTGCCTCATCGACATTATCCGTAATTGTGATCTTTGCACCGGTCTCCTTTGCAAAAGCACGACATTTTGCAACCAGTTCTTCTGCCGGCTGACAAGCCTTTGGGGCAGCAATCCTGAAATCTATTCCCATTTTTGCAGAACCGACCATAAGCGAGTTACCCATATTATAACGGGCATCACCAAGGTAGCAGAATACCATTTTGTTAAGGGGTTTATCAGAGTGCTCAAGCATTGTCAGGAAATCGGCAAGGATCTGAGTGGGATGGAATTCATTGGTAAGTCCATTCCATACCGGCACCTCGGCATATTTCGCAAGTTCTTCAACAACAGCCTGACCATAACCACGATACTCAATACCATCGTACATACCACCAAGCACCCGGGCAGTATCTTTCATCGATTCTTTCTGACCTATTTGAGAACCGGTCGGCCCCAGATATGTGACATGCGCTCCCTGGTCGTAAGCAGCAACTTCAAAAGCACACCTGGTGCGAGTGGATGCTTTTTCAAATATTAATGCTATGTTTTTTCCTTTAAGATGCTGTTTTTCAGTGCCTTTGTGTTTTGCTTCTTTCAGCTTTGCAGCCAGGTCGAGAAGATATTTTATCTCTTCCGGAGTAAAATCAAGCAGTTTAAGAAAGTGACGGTTGTGAAGATTGTAAGCCATTGTTTTAGTATTTAAAGATAAAAGACAAAAGTAAAAAGATAAAAGTAAAAACAAAAAGTACTACTTATCGTCTGTCGTCCTCATATTCCATAGTGATTTTTGATCCATATTTTTTATCTGCCAGCTTAAATGCCTCAGTGATAACACTTTTTCTTCCGCCTTGTTTTATAAAGTTAAGACATGCCTGTATCTTAGGTGCCATACTTCCTTTTGTAAACTGACCTTCATTGAGGTATTTCAATGTATCTGCATAATTATAAGTACTTTGTTGAATCAATATTAAGTTAAAAGATCACAAAACTACCAAATTCCAAAGAATTCCTGATATCGCCCATAATTAAATGAAGTCGGCGATATATATGTTTTATAACATATTTTTCTGATTAATGTTATAATTATCAATGGAGAGAATTTAAGTAAAAAAAAGTGCTACATTTACATAATTCAAAATAAAACGAGATAAGTGAGATTCAGCTTTGTATTGTTCATTGCGGTGATCTTAGCAATGACAGGGTACTCCTGTAAAGAAAAAGGAGCCAAGTATATAGATCAGGGTGAAATCCATTATAATATTGATTATATAGGTACTTTGGGGGCTATGCCAAAAGAGATTCTCCCAAAAAACCTTATAGTTTCATTTAAAAAGGATAAAATACTGTTTGAGATGGTTTCTCTATTTGGCAATTCGGGAATTCTCAACCTGGCCAATCCGGAAAAAGGAATTTTTGATACTTACTTCAGCCTTTTCACATTTAAATACTATTATGCTGCTGAACCGGGCGAGTTATATCCGGGTTTGGAAGCAATGGAAGGAATGGTGGTCAGAAAAACAACAAAAACATCAATTATTTGCGGTTTCAACTGTAAGAATGCTGAGGTGACTTTCCCCTCTGACAGGGCGAAGGTCTATGATATATGGTATACAAATGAGATCAAAGTAAAGAATTTCAGTGCCTCAACTCCATTCAACCAGATTGATGGGGTCCTTATGAGCTTTTTCTTTTTTATGGGTCCTTATGAGCTGCATTTCAATGCTGAAACAGTATACAAAAAGGACATGGCTGATGAGACATTTGAAAGAAGAGATAAATTCATAAGAGTATCAAGGGAAGATATCAACAAGTTTATTAATAAGATGATAAGCCTATAGGTGCCGGGTGCCGGGCACAGCAACTAATAGTGAAATCATTTGTATCTTTTTTGTGTAAGGCTATAAATTATTACCTTTGGATTGCGTTTAAAAAACGATTATTGTTTTGACAAAATTTCAGGCAGATATGAATAAAGAGAAGGAAGAGGTTGGCAAAAAGAGTACTAAAGCTGCAAAAGGTTCTGAAAAATCCAAATCCTCCCTTACTGATGAGAGGATAAAATTTGTTTTTGGTATTCTCGTAACAGGTTTTGCATTATATCTTCTTCTGGCATGTGTTTCATACATCTTCTGGTGGAAAACAGACCTGAGCCTTTCGAATTCAGATGTAATATCAGGACCTGAAGTCGGAGTAAAAAACTGGTCTG
>JAUYBT010000188.1 GCA_030692905.1 Bacteroidales bacterium | reverse complement strand
ACTCCGGAGCATGCTTGGTTATCTTCCACAAGACTTCAGGTTTTTTACTTCACTTAAAACATGGGAATTCCTCGATTATTCAGGATCGCTTGCAGGACTGAAAAACAAAAAAGAGAGAATTGCTGAAGTTGACAGGTTGCTCGACCAGGTTGGACTACTTGAGGTACGCGACAGGCAGGCTAACAGGTTATCTGGCGGTATGAAAAGACGATTAGGTATTGCACAGGCACTCATAGGAAATCCAAAAATCATAGTGGTAGATGAGCCAACAACCGGACTGGATCCTGATGAAAGAATAAGATTCAGAAATATTCTGTCGCAACTGAGTCAGCATGATGTTACTATCATTCTTTCAACTCACATTGTTGGAGATATTTCATCTACCTGCCAGGGAATGGCGCTGCTGAATAAAGGGGAACTGGTCTTTTCCGGATCACCCGAAAACCTGGTAAAACATGCTGAAGGTCATGTATTTAAACTTAATCTCAACCCTTATGAATATGAAAAGGTAAAAGAACGCTATAATGTGATCTCTACGATTCCTGTTGAAGCAGGATGGGAGGTGCAGATCGTCTCTGATGATCCTCCGGAATATAGTTCAACAAGTATTATTCCGAATATTGAACATGCTTATGTATATTATATGGAGCATAAGTTACATACCGATATCACTGACTAACAACAGAATACAATTATGGCATTTCTTCATAACATAAGAACGGTTGCACAATATGAAGCAAAAACATTAAGGAGAAGCTGGTTCTTCAGACTCTTCTCTTTAGGTGCTCTTTTTATTTTCACTCTACTGAATATTGGTCTGTTCTCGCCGGTCGGTAATGAGAATTGGAGCCTGGTATCTATCTCCTCCTCGGTACCGCTTGTAAACCTTTACCTGCTTAACATAGCACAGGCCATTGTGGTCATTTTCCTGGCAGCTGACTTTCTGAAAAGAGATAAGAAACTTGATACCAACGAAGTTCTTTACACCAGGTCAATGTCGAATTTTGAGTACGTAATCGGAAAAACATGGGGAATCCTCCGCCTTTTTCTGGGACTTGATATAGTGATCCTTGCCATTGGTCTGCTGATGAACATCATTTCAAAGACCATGTCGATTGATTTCATGTCATACATATATTATCTTCTTATTATTTGTGCCCCGACAATTGTGTTCAGCCTCGGACTCGCTTTCGTTCTAATGTCTCTGATCAGAAACCAGGCAATAACATTCCTGATACTTCTGGGAATGGCGGCCCTTAATATGTTCTACCTCTGGTTCAGAATGGGATCGATTTTCGACTATATGGCTTTCGGAGTTCCTGTTTTCAAATCGGGGGTTATCGGTTTTGATAATCTCAGCTTTATTGTTAACCAAAGGCTGCTTTACTTCTTCCTCGGGCTGGCACTTGTTCTGGCAACAGTATTGTTATTCAAGCGATTGCCTCAATCTAAATTACACAGAAGTCTGTCTATTGTTTTTCTGTCAGTTTTTCTTGCAGGTGCAGGAATTTGCGGGTTTAATATATATTCTGTTTACAGGAATGGAGTTGAGGATAAAAACATGGTAATTGAAACCAACAGGCAGTTTGAAAATGAAAATTTTGCAAGAATAACTGATGCCTCAATAGATTTTACACATAAAGGAGAATCGTTTGAAGCATCAGCTGATCTCAAAATAATAAACGACAATAAAGAACCTCTTGATCGCTACCTCTTTTCTTTGAATCCATCATTAAATGTATTAAAGGTTACATCTGCCGGAAAGGATTTGAGCTTCAAAAGAACAAATCACATAATTGAAATTGACCCGGGAAAAATTCTTAATCCGGGACAAAATGACAGTGTAGTGATTTCCTATGTGGGAACCATCAATGAATCGTTCTGTTACCCTAACTATAGCGATAATATTAAAGAGACTCCTTACAGGATACAGATGCTAAACGTTCATAAACGGCAAGCCTTCCTGACAGAGAACTATATACTTTTAACTCCCGAAACTCATTGGTATCCTGTCTCTGCTCTGAATTATTATCCATCGAACCCTGCACGTATCAAGATCGATTTTACCAATTATACCCTTCGTGTGAAAAAGGAAAACGGACTTACTGCAGTTTCACAGGGAAGGATGAAAAATGAAGATGGGTATAGTGTTTTTTTACCGGAGAGTCCTCTGACAGGAATTACCCTGGCAATAGGCAATTATCAGTCGGATACTCTTAAAGTTGATTCCGTTAATTACATAAGTTATCATTTCCCCGGTAACGACTACTATAAAAAAGATCTGGCTGAGATAAAAGACACACTGCCAAATATGATCTCAGGGATTATGAGAGAACTTGAAACCAATTTCTCCACCAAATATCCTTTTAAGACTCTGAGTCTTTTAGAAGTACCGGTTCAATTCTATTCTTTTCCGAAAAAGAGTACACAGACAAGGGCTGAGGTTCAGCCATCAATGGTACTTGTTCCTGAGAAGTTGTCTACCCTTCAGAATGCAGGTTTCTATAAGCAATTTACCAGACAGAAGAAAAGAATGACCCGGAATAACCAGGTTATTACTGATAAAGAATTGCAGGTCAGGCTTTTTAACAGCTTTATCAGAAGCACATTTATAAGCGGCGAAAACTTCAGGTTTGTTAACGGGGTTCCTTCCAATGAACCGACCAGATACCTTCTTGGACCCAGTTTTTACTTCTTTAAAAATAATTTCTACTCACAAGAGTATCCAGTAATCAATGCAGTTTTTGAATCGCATCTTCAGAAAATAACCCAGCAGGGACCCCGGGGCGGATTCCAGGCAATGGTTGGCACCCTATCAGATAATGACAAAGCTAATCTTATTCTGAAAGAGATAAGTTTTAAGGATCTTCTTGCAAAGAATCCAATTGGCGATACAATAAAGACTGTTTTAACCGTAAAAGGCGACTGGTTTTTTAATCTTCTGAGATCCAAGGCCGGGATTAACGAGTTTAAAACATGGTTTCTGAGTTACATCGATGAACACCAATTTAAAAGAGTTGATATTTTACAGTTTAATAACGATATTAAGGATAAGTTCGGTTTTGATTTTTATCCCTACCTGAATGACTGGTTCACCGGTAAAGAACAACCGGGGTTCCTTATCACAAATTTGCTAGCAAATGAAATTATTGTCGGAGACAGATCGAGATATCAGGTGACTTTCATTGCTTCAAATCCTGAACCTGTTGCCGGACTATTTAATATATCCTTCAGGACAGGAGGAGCCGGAGCAGGCGGAAGTCAGACGACAATATCAATGCGACAAGGGCCCGGGGGCGGGGGCGGTGGTTTTGCAATTTCCATGCAGGGTCGTGGTATGGAAGCTACAGATATATCGAAAATTATACTTATGGGGCCAGGGGAATCGAAAAAAATAGGAATTGTACTCGATGCCTGGCCAAGAGCAATGATGATAAATACACTGTTTGCCAAGAATATTCCTGGTGAAATCAATATGACTATCAATGATGTCGTAAAAGCAAAAAGCAACACAAAAGAATTTTCAGGAGAAGAACCACTTGCTTCAATGCCTCTATTTTCTGAGCCTTCAGACATTATTGTGGATAACGAGGATCCGGGATTTATTTCCAGCAAACAAACCAAAGTTAATCCCCTTAAAAGACTTCTCGGAATTGAAAACAAGAGCGGAAAAACATATTTGCAGGTTAGTTTAATGATTATTCCGGAATACTGGCAACCTGTAGTTCAATCTGCATACTACGGGAAGTATGTCAGGTCTGCAATTTACACACGTGGGGGAACCGGCGACAAAAACATCACATGGGCAACAACTATTCAGGAGCCCGGGTATTATGATGTTTATTGTTATATCGGCAAAGCCATTGAAAGGATGATGATCAGGATGGGAGGACCGGGAGGACCGGGAGGCCAGGGAGGACAAGGAGGGCAGGGAGGAAACCAGCAGGGAGACAGTCCTTATAAGGATATGCATTATAAAATATATCATGATGAAGGTGTTGAAGAGATAACTCTTGACTATGAAAAGGCAGAGGGTGGATGGAATAACCTGGGACGATTCTATCTTTCTCCGGACTCAGTTAAGGTTGTGCTGACGAACCAATCTGCAGGAAGGCTTGTGATAGGAGATGCGATTAAATGGGTGAAACAGAATTGAAGAATGAATGGGAGAAGGGGTGAAAGGGAGACTGGGAGAAAAGACTCCGTGAACGGCGAAGCCCTCAGCGAAGCTAAACTCCGTGGTAAAATGAACAAACGAATGAAGAACAAACGAATTTAGAATTAAGAATAAATATCATTAATATGAAACACATTGGTAGAAGAATCAAAACCCAAGTTTTAATATTGTTCTTGCTGTTTATCTGCAACTTAACAGGTTTTTCGCAGCAGGGACTTACACTTGAACAGTCTCTGGATGTTGCAGAATCGAACAGTCCTACCATGAAAAAGACCAGGTTGAGCCTGATAAGGAGCCAGGAGAATCTTAATGCACAGAATGCAGCATTGAAATCAAACTTCTCACTTACCCTCAATCCGATTGGTTATAACCAGAACAGGGAGTTTAATGACCTTATCTCAAAATGGAACTCCAGAACAACTGCTGAAAGTTATGGTCTGTTTACAGTTTCCCAGCCAATTATAATGACAGATGCAAGAATTTCCCTTACAAACAGGTTTGGATATAAAGATTCATACAGTGAGTATAGTGGAACTACAACAAAAGGATTCAGCAACAACCTGTCTCTTAACATTGACCAGCCCCTTTTCACCTATAACAGGACAAAAATTAATCTTAAAGAACTTCAGTTATCACTTGAAAATGCACAGCTCAATTATGCAATTCAGCTACTGGCTCTTGAGAAACAGGTAACCCAAGCCTTTTACTATGTGTATCAGCAACAACAGAGTCTCGATATATCTAACCAGGCTTACCAGAATATGCAGAAAAGCTATGAAGTCTCAAAAAATAAAGTTGATGCAGGCATTTCTGCCCGCGAAGAGATGTTCCAGGCTGAACTAAACCTTGCTACTACAAGATCAGACTTTGAGAATAAGCAGGTTTCTCTTGAAAACGCAAAGGATGACTTCAAACTTTTTATCGGAATGAGTCTGTATGATGATCTGATTGTTATTCCCAACATCGCAGTAGATACTGTTAAAATTAATATATCTTTTGCAATTGACCAGGGGCTGGCTAACAGGATGGAACTCCGGCAACGGGAAATAAATATCGAGACATCACAGTTCGACCTTATCCAGACAAAAGCTTTAAATGAATTTAAAGGAAGTCTTGGACTTTCTCTCGGTCTATTCGGAGACAATGAAAAATTCAAAGATGTCTATGCTAGTCCGACTGATAACGAAACAGTTTCACTTTCTCTTACAGTACCTCTCTGGGACTGGGGAGAAAGAAAGGCAAGGATCAAAGCTACTGAAGCCTCTATGGAAACAGCAAAAATTACCTTCGAAGAAGAGCAGAATAGCATTATCCTAGGCATCAGAAAAGTCTACAGGAACCTTCTCAATCTTCAAAACCAGATTGAAATCGCCCGGCAATCAGTTACCAATGCCCAGCTAACTTACGACCTGAATCTGGAGAAATACAAAAACGGTGACCTTACCGGTATGGACCTTAATATATACCAGAACCAGCTTTCTGAAAAGCAGCTCTCATACACAAATTCGCTTATCTCCTATAAGCTTGAACTTCTTAATCTCAAAATCCAGACTCTTTACGACTTTGAGAAAAAAGAGGCAGTTTCACCGGTAATGACAATTGAACAATAATACATAATTATTAATAAAATGAAAAAAAGCATTTTCATCATTGCAGTTGCGTTAATAGCATTGGCCGGCTGCAGAAATCAGGACCAGATCCTTACAGCGGATGTTGAAATCCCTGTTTCAGTCGAGGACATTAAGCTCAAACCGATTGAAGAATTCATCAATACAACGGGGACTGCTTTCCCGAAAGGAGAGATCCAACTCAAATCAAAGATAACCGCCTCCTATTATCTTGAAAAGAATCCTCAGACAGGAAGATTCTGGCAACTTGGAGATAAAATTAAAGCAGGAGCGCTTATAGCACGACTTGAGGATAAAGAGTATGTGAATTCCATTAAGCTCGAAACCAATGAACTGAATCTCGAACTTTCTGAAAGTGAACTTAAGAAACAGGAGTCTCTCTACGAAAAAGGAGGAGTAACTCTCAAGGATCTTAAGACGGCAAGCATCAATTATGCAAATGCCAAAACAACTGTAGAAAATGCAAAACTTCAACTTGATAAAACCAGAATTGTTGCTCCAATTGACGGAGTAATTGTGGATCTCCCCTATTATACTCAGAGCACACAGGTTGAGACCGGATCGACTATAGTTAAAATTATGGATTATCAGGTAATGTACATGGATGTTCAGCTTCCTGAAAAATATATCTCAGTCATTAAACCGGGACAGGTTGTCAAACTAACAAATTACACAATTCCGGAGGATACCATAATAGGAAACATAACCCAATTATCACCTGCAATTAACGCCGATACCCGGACATTTAAAGGCAATATTTCAATTAACAACCCAAATTTACTTCTTCGTCCTGGGATGTTTGTAAAAGCAGATATAATTACCAGCCATAAAGATTCTGTAATAGTAATCCCAAAAAGCATTATTCTCTCACGTCAGAGGGGAAAAACTGTCTTCATTATCGACCGCGGCGTAGCTGCTGAAAGAATTATTGAAACCGGGCTGGAAAATATTACCGATGTTGAGGTTATAAGAGGACTGACCAAAAATGAACGTGTTGTGACAAGTGGTTTTGAAACTCTCAGCAACAGGTCGAAGGTTAAAATTATTAAATAACTGACATGAACAGGATTGCCCGATTTGCTGTAAAATACCCCGTTACAGTTTTAATGCTTGTGCTGGGGATAGTTCTTCTGGGGTTTATCTCTTTCGGTAAACTGGGAACCGATCTGTTCCCTGACCTGAACACTCCTAAGATCTATATTGAGCTGAAAGCAGGCGAAAAACCACCTGAAGAGATAGAGAAAAACTATGTCGATCAGATCGAATCACTTTCAATGCGTCAAAGCGATGTTGTACAGGTATCATCAGTCTCACAGGTCGGTACTGCAACCATTACAGTTGAATACGACTGGAACAAGGACATGGATGAAGCCTTTCTTGATCTTCAGAAAGAACTAAACTCCTTCAGTCAGTCTTCAGGCCTTGAGGATTTTACTATTTCCCAGTACGATCCGAATGCCGCCCCCGTAATGATAGTTGGTTTGAAAAATGCCAGCATCACCAACATGGATGAACTCAGGAAAGTAGCTGAAAACTACATCAGGAACGAGTTGGTCAGGATTGAAGGAGTTGCTGATGTTAAACTCACCGGAATAGAGGAAAGTGAAGTCGTTATTGAAACAAATAAATATGTACTCGAATCATTCGGTCTCACATCAGATGCCATCGCCGCCCAGATCAATAATTATAACAGGAATGTATCAGGCGGATCAATAGTGGATATGGGACTTAAATATGTTGTGAAGGGAGTAAGTGTTCTTGAAGATATTGATGATCTTGAAAGTATAGTGGTAGGGTTTAAACAATCAGCTTCAACCGGTACAGCAGCAAGCCAGAGTTCAACATCCGCATCAGTTTCAGGAAGAGTACCTGTTTATCTGCGGGATGTTGCCACAATAAAATTTGCAAATAAGGATCCTGAAAATATCGTGACAATCAATGGTGAACGATGCATAGGTTTATCGATCTATAAAGAGCCAAAATTCAATACTGTTGATGCTGTAAAGAGTCTTGAAACAGCTATAGCCGAACTTGAAAAAGCCTTACCAGGTTATGAATTTATAAGAGTGCAGGATCAGGGAGCATACATTCATAATGCAATCGGGGAAGTGCAAAATACTCTGATTATAGGGATTCTTCTGGCTGTGTTTATCCTTTACATTTTCCTCAGAAGAATAGGGACAACACTGGTCATCAGTGTCGCGATTCCTATTTCAATAATTGCGACATTCAACCTGATGTATTTTAACCATCTCACCCTTAACATTATGACTCTCGGGGGGCTGGCACTGGGTGCGGGAATGCTTGTCGACAATGCTATTGTTGTTCTTGAAAATATTACCCGTCTCCGTGAAGAAGGTGTGCCGTTAAAGGAGGCTGTCATCAGAGGCACAGGAGAGGTTGGAGGTGCAATAGCTGCATCAACGGTGACTACAATTGTTGTTTTTCTTCCAATAGTTTACCTGCACGGAGCTTCAGGAGAGATGTTTAAGGATCAGGCCTGGACTGTGGCGTTTTCCCTTATTTCATCTTTGGTTGTTGCTATGCTTGTGATCCCTATGCTGGTATCAACATTGTTCTCCGATAAAAAGAAAAAGGTTGATATGACCCCTCCTCTTCGTTTCAAATGGTATGAAAAATTTCTTAGAAACACAATTGAAAAGAGAAAACTCGTCATCCTATTATCTGTTCTGCTGATGGTAGCATCAGGGTTGCTTATACCACAGCTTGGAAGCGAATTCATGCCAAAATCGGAATCCGCTGAATTTACTGTGGATCTTAAACTTCCGGAGGGGACCAGTCTTTTACGTACTGAGAGCACAGCTTCTAAAACTGAGGAGATTATAAAGGAACTACTGGGAGATAAGGTAAAAATGATTTATTGCCAGGCAGGTGCTGATAATACATCCTCATTGAACCAGACTTCTGGAACAAAAGGTGAAAACACCGCCTCTCTCAAGGTGATTCTTACCGATGATTTTGCCTCCAGAACAGAAGAAGCAATCTCGCTTATTGGAAATTACCTGAAAACTATTCCGGACATTGAAATCAACTTTACCAGAGAAGAGACTGCCCTTCAGTCATCACTTGGGACAGAGGCAGCTCCGTTTTCACTTGAGGTATCAGGTAAAGACTACAACGAACTGGAGAGAATAGTGAATGAATCCAAAGCCATTCTGATGAATAACCCCGGCCTCTACAACATTACAACCTCTCTGGATGAAGGTACTCCGGAGGTGGAAGTGGCCATTGACAGGTTTAAAACCAGTTATTATAGTGTTACAGTAGAAAACGTAATTAACCAGATAAAAAGCTATTTGTCAGGTTCTGCAGCAGGAAGTTTTGAAAAAGACGGCGAAATGAAAGATATTACCATTAAGCTTGGTGATCTTTCACTTCATCAGCTGCGCGACCTTCTGATTACTGCCGGTAGTGTTAAAGTACCTCTGAGCGAACTCGCGGTTATAAAAACAATTGTCAGTCCCCGGGAGATCACAAGAAGGAACCAGACAAGGACATGCTATATCTATGCCATGGTAAGTGGAAAATCGGCTTTCGATCAGGTTGTAAAAAATGCAGAGGCATCACTGAAAGCAGTAATATTACCGGTGGATTATAAGATGGAGTTTACCGGGGAGGAACTAAAGCGGAAAGAATCCATGTCGAACCTTTCTTTCGCACTTATGCTTTCACTGATTCTTGTTTTCATGGTGCTGGCAGCTCAATTTGAGTCTGTTATACAGCCGTTTGTGATAATGCTTACTATTCCCCTGGCAGGTGTTGGTACAGTCTTGACATTCTTTTTGTTGGGTGAAACTCTGAATATGATGGCCTATATAGGAATAATAATGCTTGGAGGTATAGCTGTAAACAACGCAATCCTGCTGATCGACCGGATTAATCAGCTGAGAGAAACCGGAATGCGAAAAAAAGAAGCAATAGTTCTCGCCGGTACACAGAGAATCAGACCAATATTGATGACCAGTATGACTACCATCCTTGCACTCCTTCCCCTGACAATAGGAATTGGAGATAGCGCTTCTCTCAGAGCTCCGATGGCCCTGGCTGTTATCGGAGGATTGGTATCTTCTACCCTGCTTACACTTGTTGTAATCCCATGTGTATACTGGGTATTCGATAGTTTCAGCAATTGGTTGACAGGTGCAAATAAAGTAACTGTATAAGCCTGATAATTTTCTTATTAGATAGAAAATGGACTTTATTTTAAAAAGAAGAATTCTTATCAGCATGCTCTTCATTGGACTGACAATGCTTGGCTATGTATCGTACAAAAAGCTTTCTGTTGAGCTATTCCCCAATGCACAGCTGCCATTTCTGATAGTGCAGGTAGGTACACCCCTTGAAATGGATCCTTCGTATATTGAAACACAGGCAATTGTACCAATTGAAGGTGCAATAGGCACTCTTGAAGGCATTGAAAAGATCGAATCAAATATTTCTTCAAGGAGCGGAACCATAATGATTTATTATAATCAGAATGCCGATCTGAAATATGCTAATCTAAAACTCCAGGAAAAAATTGATATCGTCAAGAGTTCAGTCCCCACTGAATTTATTATTAATGTCATTAAGATTGATCTACAGCAACAGACTAACCAGTTCATGGAGCTTCAGGTAAGAGGCGAAGGAGGAACAGACAGGATCAGAAATATTGCCGACAGGGAGATAAAACCCGATTTTGAAAACATTGACGGGATTGCCGGAGTTGAGGTTTCTGGTGGCCAGGAGAATTCAATTGAAGTTCAACTGAATGAAAAAGCTTGTAAAGCTAATGGCATCTCCATTAATCAAATAAGAAATTTGCTCAACAATAATGGTGTTAGCAAGACATTTGCCGGTAAGGTAGTTGATGGAAGCAATGAATTATTTGTCAACGTAACCTCCGAATATACCGATGTTAACGAAATTGGCAATATAATTGTTAAAACTAATGGACCGGTTTTATTACGGGATGTAGCTGAGATTTTTTTCGGGGTAAAAGAACATAGCTCTTACAGCAGGGTTAACGGACTCGATGCAGTTACCATCTCTCTTGTAAATGACAACCAGGCAAACCTGATAGATCTATCACATGATGCTATTGATCAGGTTAATGAACTGAACAAAAAACTAAAACCATCAGGAGTGGAGATTGTTGTTCAGACCAACACTGCTGAAATAATGGAGAAGAATATTAATCAGATCATTAACCTGGCAATTACAGGAGGATTGCTGGCTGTTATGATACTATGGTTCTTCCTGAGAAATATCCGTCTGGTAACCATCATTGCAGTTTCAATTCCGGTTTCAGTTTATGCTGCTTTCAATTTTTTCTACGCTTTCGATATTACCATTAACAGCCTGACCCTTGTAGGGATGGCTCTTGCCATAGGGATGCTCGTCGATAATTCAGTGGTGGTTCTTGAGAATATTTACCGCCTGGCTGGCCAGGGTAAGGACCCCGAAACAGCTGTCAAACAGGGCACTACTGAGGTATGGAGATCAATATTCGCGGCAACACTTACAACTATAGTTGTGTTCCTTCCTTTCATCTTCTCAGACAATTACCTGATAAACATAGTTGGTAAAAACATAGGTGTATCTATCATTTCTACTCTTGTTATTTCTTTCACAGTTGCATTGCTGTTCATCCCCATGGCAACTTACTTTATTCTCACCCGATCATCGGACAGCAATTCAGAAATTTTTAAAAAGCTATCCTTACACAATAGACTCATTCAAGCCTATCATCTTGTATTAAAGGCAAGTATGAGAAACCCTGCTTCAACTATTATTGGCACACTTGTTATTTTCTTTGCTGCACTGCTAATCAGTATTGCATTAAGTATCAGTACAACACAGGAGGTCAATACACCTGACTTCAGACTGACTGTTACTATGCCCGGTGGCTCAACACTTGAAAAAACTGATGCGGTTGTTGCAGAAATTGAATCGAGGCTGGCATCCCTTCCGGAAAAAGAAGATATAGTAAGCCGGATTCAAGAAGAACAGGCAACAGTTACAATCAATCTTTCAAAAGAGTGGGATAAAATCAGCAAGCGAACCCTTCCTGAAATTAAAAATGATATTTCGGAAAAGACAAAGAATATTTCTGCTGCCGAAATAAACATGGATGAGGTTTCAACCGGTGGTGGCCAAACGAACAATCCTGGTTTAGGTTTTATGAGCCTGCTGGGAATCGGATCAACAAGGGAAAGTGTAATAATTAAAGGACAGAATTTCGGTCAGATGAAAAACCTGGCAGACGATATTAAATCGTATGTCGATGATCTTTCAACAATTAACAGTTCGAATATCAATGTTCAGGATAATAAACCGGAAGTACATCTCTTATTCGATATGGATTATATGGGAAGAAATAACTTCACTCTCGGTAACCTCTCATCTGCCCTATCAACTTTTGGACGTGAATATTCTTCCGGAGCCACTTTCAAACAGGGCACCGAAAGCTATGATATTATGATCAAATATGCTGAGGAGGACAGTCTGATAAAACAGAACCAGAATAAAACTATTGATGATCTCAAACATCTTGAGGTAAGCGGAAGTAATGGGTCTATAATGGAGATGGAAGAGCTTTCTAAAATAGTCTTCTCATCCGGTATGGGAAACATTCACAGGGAGAATCAGGAGAAAAGAGTAACGGTGACTTATAATTTCAATGAAGAAATCAGAAACTCTAAAGATCTTCTTGAAGGCGCCAGAATTGAAATTGAATCAATAGTTGCCGGACTGAATATCCCGTCAGGGATTGCTGTTGAGGTCGTACATGAGGAAAATCCTCTGATAGACATCTATTACGTTATCGGGATTGCATTTCTTCTTATATACATGATCCTTGCTGCTGTTTTTGAATCACTTGCAACTCCGGTAGTTCTGATGTTCAGCATTCCTCTTGCTGCTCTTGGATCTCTTATTGCATTGATTCTTACCGGCAATTCACTTCTGAATTTAAATACTCTTACAGGTTTTCTGATCCTGCTCGGTGTTGTAGTCAATAATGGGATCATCCTGATTGATTATGCCAATATTTTGCGAAAGAGAGGGAACAGGGTTCAGAGAGCGCTAATGACAGCCGGTGTTGCAAGGTTTCGTCCTATTCTTATAACGGCATCAACAACTATTATAGCAATGGTCCCGCTTGCTATGGGCCAGGCTGAGTATGTTTCTGCAATAGGAGCTACATTCGCAATTACAGTCATTGGCGGATTAACCCTCAGCACCCTTCTTACTTTAGTTTTCATTCCAACTTTTTATATCGGGCTTGAAACTGCATTAAAATGGTTCTATTCATTGGGCTGGAAAAATAAAATTATTCAGTTCATTATTTTTACTGTAATGATATTCCTTATTTACAGCTATATAGATAAATTTATCTGGAAACTGATTACAACAATACTGGTACTGATTTTAGTCCCGGCAGGTACCTGGTTTATAATGAACAGTCTGAGGAAAGCCAGAGAAACTGTTATCTCCCTTGATGAAAATATTAACATTTATGTTCAGAGCCTGGTAAAAATCTATGAAAGGGAAAACCGCTGGGCCAGAGAATGGAAAGCAGGTGCCAGGATCAGGAAACGGTTAGGCCTTGAAAACCAGTACAATTCATGGAAGGATATGAGCCAGATAATGTGGCAGGCACCTTTGCTGGGCTTCATTATCTATTTCACTTATTTCTTCCTCGATAAGGGATTCTGGATTTTCATATTCAGCATGGGGACCTGGTTCTTCCTGTCAGGAGTCTGGACAACCTTCAATGAACTCTTTACAAACCTGACTGCAAACGGAGAAAAAAGATGGCTCAAAAAAATAACAGGGATCATCGATTTTGTAATTTTCTGGATCATCCCACTTCTTAACCTGATCTGGTTCCAGCATAAATGGGAAAACCTTGTGGTTGTTCTCATGCTTGGATTCCTCTGGTTTACCGGCCTGTTCATTTATAAAACCG
Organism: Bacteroidales bacterium; assembly: GCA_030692905.1. GTDB lineage: Bacteria > Bacteroidota > Bacteroidia > Bacteroidales > VadinHA17 > LD21. The sequence goes on along the minus strand of JAUYBT010000188.1, from coordinate 1,570 downwards.
GCCAAAAACTGACCAGGGAAAATATTGATATCTACCGTCTTGAGGGGAGGTTTAAAGGATTGAGGAAGACTGTTTATAAGATTGTTGCAGCAGTTCCGCTTATTGGTAAGAAGAAGAAACCATTTAAAGCATTAAGTTGTGTTTCTCTCAACATTGGTAATGGAATGTTCGGATTACTTGGTCCAAACGGGGCAGGAAAAACAACACTCATGAGAATAATCTGCGGGATCCTTGAACAGAGTTATGGCAAGGTCTGGATCAATGGGCTCGACACTCAGAAGATGAGGGAAGAGCTTCAGGGACTTATAGGTTACCTTCCACAGGAATTCGGCAGCTATGAGAATATGACAGCTCATGAATATCTTCATTATCAGGCCATGCTGAAAAATATTATTGATGTAAAGACCAGGGAAGAGAGAGTTACTTATGTCCTGAATGCAGTTCACATGGAAGACCGCAGACATGATAAGATCGGGTCCTATTCCGGAGGGATGAAACAAAGGATGGGAATTGCTCAGATACTGTTACACCTTCCTCGTATCCTTGTTGTTGACGAGCCTACCGCCGGTCTCGACCCAAGAGAACGTATCAGGTTCAGAAATCTTCTGGTTGAACTCAGTCGCGAAAGAGTAGTAATATTTTCAACTCATATCATTGAAGATATTTCAAGCTCCTGTAACCAGGTTGCAGTACTTAATAAAGGTAAACTCAGATACTTTGGAAAACCTATCGACATGACAAAAGAGGCTGAAGGACATGTATGGCAGTTTAATATTCCGGCTAAAGATTTTGGAACCTTTGTCGAAAAGTACCTTGTTGTGCATCATATGTCGGAAGGCGACAATGTTAGGGTGAGGGTTATTTCGGAGTTTTCGCCATGGGAAGGAGCTGCCAATGCAAGTCCTAACCTCGAAGATGCTTACCTGTGGCTTTTAAGAAGGAAAGATTATCCGGGTTCTGAAAATAATGTAACAGTACATAAATGAAAACGAACAACTTACATAACATTTCCACTCTCATCTATAAAATGATTGTTTATAACCTGCGAATAATCTTTGCTAATAAATTTATTTGGTTTCTCGCAGGATCGGTCTTGTTTTATCTTGGTCTTTCAGTAATCTATGTCTTCTCCAATGATATTTCAAGAATGAATGATCTCTACGGTATGTTTCTCTTTTCAGGACTACTGCTAGTCTTTTATCCTTCAGCCTTCGGTATTCAGAATGATCAGGATGCCCGGACCATCGAGATCCTGTTCGGAATACCGAACTACAGATATAAAGTCTGGCTAGTAAGGATAGTCCTGATCTTTGTGATTGCTTTCCTGATAATGCTTGTTTTTACCTTTTTATCTTCTGTTCTGATCGTGAAATTCCGTTTTGTAAATATGACGGTACAGGTGATGGTCCCGGTTCTCTTTCTGGGAATTATGGCCTTTATGCTGTCAACTGTGGTGAGGAACGGAAACGGAACAGCAGTGCTGATGATCATCTTTGGATTATTCTTCATGATACTCATCGATTTTCTCCGTAAAAGCCAGTGGAATGTATTCCTGAATCCTTATGACCTT
>JAUYBT010000108.1 GCA_030692905.1 Bacteroidales bacterium | reverse complement strand
AAAAAACTAAAGTAATTAATTCAGAAACAAATAAATTTACAATTATGGAAACAAATGAAAACTACAGAGATGAGAACCGCCCGTACAGGCGCGAACATCATTATCATCAGAATAATCGTGCAATTATCGGAGTGATCCTTGTCCTGGTTGGGCTATTCCTTGTAATGAGGAACACAGGTTTCTTCCCCGATTTTATTGATCATGTTATTTTCAGTTGGCCGATGCTGCTTGTAACAATTGGGCTGGTAATAACCATCGGTTCATCAGGTGGAAAAACCTCGGGCATTATAGTAATGGCTGTTGGAGCATTTTTTCTTATCCCTCATATTTTCAGGGAGACATTTGATGTGAATATGTTCTGGCCTTCCATCTTCATAATAATCGGGATAGTATTCATATTTTCGAAACGAAAAGGATGGAATTCCGTTTCAACAACTCCTCAGTCAGGGGATGATTATATTGACTATGTTCATGTATTCAGTGGCGGAGAACGTCAGATTGTGTCAGATAATTTCAGAGGCGGAAAAGTTACCGCAGTATTCGGCGGAAGCGAAATTGACCTTACAAAGGCAAAACTTGCACCCGGAGTATCTGAACTTGAACTCGCTTGCGTGTTCGGGGGCACCACAATAATTGTCCCCGATGACTGGAACGTAAAAATTGAGGTTGTTCCCGTTCTGGGAGGCTTTGGTGACTCCCGTAAATTGATCCCGGGAAGAACAATTGATACTTCCAGGCAGCTGGTGATTAAAGGGGCAGTTGTTTTCGGAGGTGGAGAAGTTAAAAGTTATTAATACGGCTCTTGCGTGAAACATCCTGTGCTTCAAAACAGAGTACGGCTGATAGTCTGGTGGCTGGTCTGGCTCTTCCTTGCGATGGGCCAGTCTCTGCTTTTTTATTTTGCTTACGGGAGTTTTATTAATTTAAGTCTGATCGATAGCTTAATCTCTTTGTTGATCTATTCCGGTATCGCCTTTTCATTGTGGTATCCCTTCAGTTTCTTCAATACTGGTGAGATGCGGCCAACAACACTGATTTCAAATCTTGTTGTTAGCGGAGTCATCTCAATCGGTTTGTGGGTTGTGATTACGAAATTTGTTGTGCTTTTGGTACTACCTGAACAAAATAATTACCAGGCATACTGGGATGCCACATTCCCTTACAGAATAGGTACCGGAGTTTTTATTTACGGAATCATAATCCTGTCATACTATCTTTTTATAAGCCTTTCCAATCTGTCGGAAAAGAATGCTAAAGAAGCACGGCTTGAGAGCCTTGTAAAAGAGACAGAACTTAAAATGCTGCGGTCACAAATTAATCCGCATTTTCTCTTTAACAGTCTTAATTCCATTAGTTCCCTCACAATAACTGATCCTGAAAAAGCCAGGATTATGGTTGTAAAGCTGTCGGAATTTATGAGGTATGCCCTTTCAAGAAAAGACGAACAGCCGGTTTCTCTGCAAAGTGAACTTGAAAACCTCCGGCTATATCTTGATATAGAAAAAGTCCGGTTCGGAGATAAACTTACTACTGAAGAGAATATTGAAAACGATTGCCTTGACATTAAAATACCTGTAATGCTCCTGCAGCCACTTTACGAAAATGCCGTGAAGCATGGCGTTTATGAAAGTACAGAGAGTGTCAGAATATTTACCTGCGCAAAAATTGTAAATGGATACATGGAATTAACCATCAGCAATAATTATGAACCGGGGCAAACTTCAGAAAAAGGAACAGGAACCGGACTTCTGAATGTAACCAGGAGGCTTGAATTATCCTACGGAAACAAGGGTTCCCTTAAAACAACCCGTGAAGATGGCATTTACACCATAAAACTCTTTATCCCTGCTAATTAAGTATGAAAAAGTTAAGAACAATTATAATTGAAGATGAAGCGCCGGCACGTGAATTATTAAAACACTATCTTAAAGATTATAATGAGATAGAAGTCATTGCTGAATGTCCCGATGGTTTTGCAGGATTGAAATCAATATCTGAGATGAAACCAGATCTGGTTTTTCTCGACATTCAGATGCCGAAGCTCACCGGGTTTGAAATGCTGGAAGTTCTTGAAGAGAGGCCGGAAATCATATTTACTACTGCTTACGATCAGTTCGCCATTAAGGCATTCGAGCTCAATGCTGTTGATTATCTTTTAAAACCATATCACAAGGAACGACTTAAAGAGGCCATTAATAAGGTAGTTGAAAAAACCGGTTCAGGAAAATCAGATCAGAAGTCTGCAGGCCAGATGCTGTCAAAAAGACCTGAACTATCCTCTCCTGTAAGCAGGATAGTTGTCAGAAAAGCCAATTCAATTAACATCATCCCGGTTGATCAGGTTAGGTATGTTGAGGCACAGGATGATTATGTAATGATATACCATTCCACAGGGAAAGCTCTGAAGCAACAGACAATGAAATTTTATGAAGATAATCTTCCAAAAGCTGATTTTGTAAGAATCCACCGTTCATACATTGTAAAGGTTGAGGAGATTAAACGGATTGAGCCTTATGGGAAGGATAACTATATAGCAATCCTTCATTCAGGCGACAAGCTTCCTGTAAGCCGTGCCGGATATAAGCATCTCAAAGAGGAACTTAATTTCTGATTGCGTTGCCCTCTGAAGCTTTAGCGAAAGAGGGTTTATCTTTTCAATCTATTCCCCCTTTTCCATCTGGTAAAGAGTCCGGACAATGGCCGGTAACGATGGAACCGGAAGAGCGGAACAGGATCGTAACCATGGGTGCCTCCCGGCCTGCATCTCAGAATTCGCCCGGTTCCCAATAACAGACCGATGAATGGCCCGTGAATTTTCAAAGCATCAATCATATATTGTGAACAGGATGGAACATGTCGGCAAGCTGGTCGTAAAAACGGAGAAATTGAATACCTGTAAAAAAGAACAGGAAGAGATAAAAGAAATGAAAATATCGCATTTATCGACTTAATCATGGAACAAAGATAATAATTGACATCAGAATAATGTTTTATCAAAAGATGAAAAGAGTACATTTGCATTTTCTGACAAAATGACCAATTACAACTGCCAGATAGCATTTGGCAGAAGTTTTGCAGCTATAAATAAAATTAATATGAGGAGGAAAATAAGGTTATGAATATCTGGATAATTTTCATAGGATTTATGATCCTGAGCTGGATTGTAAGCATGGTATTAAAATCGAAGTTTAAAAAGTATTCGAAAATACTCGTTGATAACGGCATGTCAGGTCGTGACGTAGCTGAAAGAATGCTACGCGATCATGGGATCAGCGGTGTCAGAGTTGAGTGTGTTCAAGGCCATTTGACAGACCACTATAATCCAGTGGATAAAACAATTAATTTAAGCCCGGATGTATATAATGGCCAGAATATTTCTGCAGCCGCCGTGGCGGCTCATGAATGCGGACATGCAGTTCAGCATGCAAAAGCGTATGCTTGGCTCGGGTTCAGATCCAAACTGGTTCCAGCTATAAGCTTTTCATCCAAATGGGTGCAGTGGATACTTCTCGCAGGTGTATTGCTTGTACAGACTTTCCCTGCAATTTTGCTCGCAGGTATTGTCCTGTTTGCACTGACTACAATTTTCAGCTTTATAACCTTGCCGGTAGAGATAAATGCCAGCAAGCAAGCTCTGGCCTGGCTGTCAAACGCAGGTATAACCTCTTACCAGAATCATGATAAGGCACAGGATGCGCTTAAATGGGCTGCATATACTTATGTGGTTGCTGCACTGGGGTCACTTGCAACATTAATTTACTACATAATGATTTTTACCGGTTCCAAAGATTGATCCGATATCCAGCAATTTGAAGAACCTCCTTTAATTCCCCCCAAGGGGGGGGGAAAATACACGTTATTTAAGTGTAATTCAACTAAATACCTCAGATTTATCTCCCCCTTGGGGGAAATGCCGCGAAGCGGCAGAGGGGTTTACCGCCCTTCGACCTCAAGCCATTGTGTACGTTTGTGAATTATCCTTACCACGATCCATACTACAAACGCTGACCCAAAAAGATATATCCACATATTCGTCAGATAAATCCTTTCCGATAGAAAATAGTTTCTGAAAATATCCAGAAGGGTGAATATCACGAAGATGTTTACAAAACTGTTATATTCTCTCTTAATAACATTCCTTACAGAGAATGGAAGTTTAGACCGAATGTATTTGAATGAATATGGAATAAAAGAACTTACATTTTCTGACCATTTGTCATAGATTTCGCCGAATTTTCTCCTCAGGAACTGCTCTTCTGCAAACATTATCCTTTCGTAATAGAGCCAATAGATAAACGTAAAAAACAAAGTAACCTCTACTGATCTCAGAAAAAGAACCGGACCGAACCACATAAAGAAATTGCCGACATAAAGGGGATGCCGTACGATTGAGTAAATGCCTGTAACATTCAGTTCATCTGCTATCTGTCCGTTGACTGTATTCCGCCCCGAGGTGTTTTTCGAAGCAAAACCAACAGTAAAGATCCTGATTACCTCTCCAAAAAGACTCACTCCCAGAAAGATAAGCTCATCCCTCATATCAAAGAGGATTACCTGCCGGTTGCCAAGATACATCATAACAATACCCGCAACAATCATAAACACAGGGAGCCAGCTTCTTCTTTTAAATAACCAGTTTCCGCTATTTTCAAATTCATGTACAAGAGCCATCTTTCTTTATTTAAGTGACCCCGCAAAAGTAGAAAAAATCTAGAAACTATATTTAAGCCGGAGAAACCCTATATTAATTCTGGTTCTATTTCCGCTCATTCTGCTGTCAAAATGTTGCCAGAAGAGAGAAAAGTCAATATTTTCTGCAAGGGAATAATCTATTGAAGGTCCTGCAAAATAGCCTTTCAGATCAGGAAACCACATTGCAGATATGCTGACATTTAAAAGTGGTGTAACAGGGTAAGAGAACTGACCGAATGCAGAAAATCTCGAAAAAGCCAGATCTTTTGTCGACATGTTGCCGGAATATAAAGAACTAAACCCGCTCAGATCCGGTGGATTATTACAATACATAACCTGCATCTGCGCAATAGAGTTATTTTTAAAAACTTTATCAAACCCTACAGTAAAAAGACCCATTTCGGTTGTATCTGAAAAATTATTTGCAGGCTGAAACCACGATGCTTCACCTCTGAACGAGACTGAACCCAACGCGCCTGACCATCCTGCTCCCGCCACCAGATCTTCACTGTTAACATAACCGGCTAGAAATTGAATATCATATCCCATTTTATTAAATCTGTAAAGAGCGACAGCCGTTATATCATTCTCATAATCTGCCTTTCCGGCAATTTCAATGGCTGAAGAAAAACCGGGATAATACTGAAGCCTTATTGCATCACTCCCGGGCCGCTCAACATAATCAAAATCGAAGAATGAATAGGCATTAAAAATGTCATTCGGATTCCAGACAAGCGTCTGCCCCCAGTTAATTCTTTGCCTTCCTACCCTGGCCTGGAATTTCCCGTAGTTGAAATCGACCCATAAACGGTCAATTGTTGTATTAAGGAAGAATGATTGCTCATTTAGAATATTCCATGAAAGATCGACCCACCCCTGATCACTCCCGGTCATTTCGGAATAGGACCGGCCGGATCTTACCATGTCGCCAATGAAAAGCCGGTTTCTGAACTCTGCCGCAAAGGTTATATTATCATTGACAAATCCCTTCAGGTTAAGCCTGTTGTGTATAAGATTCTCATTCACAAACGGTCCTGAAAGCGAATCAAACATAACGCTTTGCATGGTTGAAAGATAGCCGTTAAGAGTCAGGAATCCGGGCTTATCCTGAGATAAAGCCGTACCGGCCGTTATGAGAAAAAATGATAATATGAAAATCAGATTCCTAATCATAATTGTTATTGAAAGTCGTTATTCTCTTACCTCATCGGAAACCACTTTACCGTCCTCAAGTGTAATAACACGATGTGCCATTTTAACTACCCTGGCATCGTGTGTTGAAAAGATGAAGGTTATTTTCTCTTCGTGATTAAGCTTCTCCATAATTTCCAGCAATGTAGCCGCCGATTTGGAATCTAGGTTTGCAGTGGGTTCGTCGGCAAGTACAAATTTAGGTCTCGAGGCCAATGCCCTTGCAACAGCAATCCTTTGCTGCTGTCCTCCTGACATCTTTGTAGGCCGGCTATTGGCCCTATCAAATAATCCAACTGCTTTCAGCAATTCAAATGTTCTTTCATCACGTTCCTGCCTGGGCCATTTTTGCAAGGACATAATAAATTCAACATTTTCCTTCGCAGTCAAAACAGGAATGAGGTTATATGCCTGAAAAACAAATCCTATATTGTTTAACCTGAAATCTATTAATTTTGAAGATTTAAGCGTACTAAGGTTGGTGCCGGCAATAAGAATTTCGCCTAAGGTGGGGACGTCAAGCCCCCCGATGAGGTTAAGCAATGTTGTTTTTCCTGAACCAGATGGTCCTACAATTGCCGCAAATTCTGCTTCATCAAAACTCAGTGTTACTCCGTCAACAGCCCTTACGGCTACTTCGGTTTCGTCATATACCTTATGAACGCTCTTTATATCAATTACTTTCATAGCTTGTTTCTTTATATGGATTATTCCGTTCTAAGTGCTTCTACAGGGATTAGTTTAAGAGCTTTCCTGGCCGGCCAGACTGAAGAAATGATTGCAGTGACTATTACCATAACCGTGATAATAATAAAAAAATCGGGGGTTATTACCGGATAGACTATTGCGGCAAAACCGATTGCTTCAAACCCTTCACCCCAGGTTGAAAAATGGATCCCTGTTTTGCCCAGAGCCTCAACAATCACCCACCCTGACAGCATACCGGCAATTGCTCCAACAAGAGTAAGAAATACTGTTTCAAGCATAATCATGTTGAAAACTCTCTTGCGGTTCATCCCTATGGCCATTAGCATACCAAGTTCTTTTGTCCTTTCCAAAATAGTCATCATCATTGTGTTTATAATACCAAAAGCAAGGGCAAGCATTACTATTCCGATAAAAATAAAATAGTACATAATCATGTAATCATTCATCATTGCTGCATCAGGAGCCAGTTCTTTCCATGTACTAATTGTGTTATCAGGTGATATGCCAGTCAGTTTTTCTTTCACTGAATCGGCCTTTTCAATGTCATTGAGTAATATAGCAATTTCGTGTGTGAGAACACTTTTTCCGTCATACAAACCAGCGAGTTCCCTGGAATTGACGAAAACGGTGGCCTGATCAAAACCGCCGTTTGTTGTTTTATAAATTCCACATACTCTGAAAGTACCTTGCACCGGGGTGCCGGTCTCGTCCGAAATTGTGATTTGAATTTTGTTTCTGATCCTGTAATCAAGGGCATAATCAATTATCTGAAGACCATAACTGTCAAGCTCCTTCTTTGTCAATTCTGCCTTTAATGCCTCCCTGAACTCTTTTGGAGATCTGAATCTTATATCCTTTAGTGTGTCGAGTTGTGATAAAATAACCTCAGGAACTTTTTCAGCTTTTAGCCTGTCAATTACCTCCTCTGTAATAATATATTGCTTTAATTTCAATATCTCGGCAGTTTTGTCGCTAATGAGTATATTCCCTGGCTTCGTCTTATCACGATACTCCCCACCGCCTGGTACAATTTTCTTGCAAATTTCTGTTATCTGTATTTCCTTTTCAGGATCAATTCCATAAGCAATAACACCTGTGTTTG
>JAUYBT010000017.1 GCA_030692905.1 Bacteroidales bacterium | reverse complement strand
ATTATTGTTTGCTACGATACCACCAAACGGAGGGTTCGCCAAAATAATATCAACACGGTCTCGCTCCTTGTAATTGCTCAGAGGCTGGTCAAGAGAGTCCCTGAAAATGATTTTCGGAAGTTCAATATCGTGTAATATCAGGTTGGTTGTTGCAAGCAGATATGGTAATGGTTTATATTCCCAACCCATAACGTTTTCCTGTATGCCCTGACGATCTTCTACACTATTTGCCTCTTTCTTCAGATGTTCAATTGCTGAGGTCAGATATCCACCAGTTCCACAACTGGGGTCGAGAATCCTTTCACCAAGTTTTGGACTAATCATGTCGGTAATAAAATTGGTGATTGCTCGTGGCGTATAGAATTCACCACTTTTACCAGCACTTTGGAGGTCTTTCAGGATGCCTTCATAGAGTTCGCCAAAGGAATGACGCTCTTTTGCTACATTGAAATCAAGTTCATTAAGTTTGTTCAGTACTTTGCGGATATTGATTCCGCTTTTCATGTAGTTGTTGTTCCCCATGAAAACTTCACGTACAATTAAGGCTCTGCCGTTTCCAATGCTAATATCAAGTTCCCTCAGAGCTGGAAATAATTTTTGGTCTACAAACTTTAATAAATCATCACCCGTTAAACCTTCATCATCACCTGCCCAATTACCTTTTTCTTTAACCCAATGAAACTCATCTGGAATGGGAGACTTATAGTTATCATCCATTAATTCAAGTTCCTTGTCCTTATCTGAAAAAATCTTCAGGAACAGCATCCATCCTAATTGTTCAACACGTTGAGCATCGCCATTAAGACCTGAATCCTGCCACATAATGTCACGGATGCTCTTTATTACTCCTGAAATATTTGCCATGTTATAATACTTCTTCTGTTTGTACTTCTTCGAATTCGATATTTTCTTCCATTATTTCATCTTCAGGCTCGGAAAACTCACCAATTTTAATTTTCGACCGTATTTTCTCTAAAATAAACTCACCTCGCTTTTGAATAAATGATTGAAAGTCATTCGCTTTTGCAGCGTTTAGGGTATCTTGGTTAATAAAATGTGTAAATAAATGTTCGTTTATTTTGCTGTTTTTTGCTTCATATTCTGTCAAATACTGTGACGGGTAATCATTTGAAATTTCCCTGTTTAGCCTGCCAGAGATAAGTACGAAATTCAATAAACTATTAATCCCGTTGCTGTCTGTGCCAAATTGTTGTCGTAATGAAAATGGAAAGAAATGATGGTTCTCTTTGCTATTTGACCTTGAAACATTAGTTCTGTCCAATGTAACGGATTGCCCGTTATCGAAATCCTGTGGATTTTCGAGTGCCATCAAACAAAGGACGCCATTTTTTATAACAGATTTGTTCTGCATCCTAACTTTCAACAGTTCCTTCAAGGTAAGGGATACACCAAATATATTCTCTGCTTGTAGTCCACCAGAAAGATTATAAATCCATGATGCATCTTCTTTCATTAAGGTAAGACTTGAACTTGAATATCTCTGTGAAAAGGTTGCTGTCCAAAACCAATCTTCAATATATTTAACATGCTCACTTTTAATACTTTTATTACCAGATTTAAAAAAATAATACTGTATAACAGGAAGAAATGAATTATACGGTATAAAATCAATAAATCTGACCCCAAAGGTCTTTATAAAGTCGATTGATAATCTAAGACATTCTGTAGTTATATCCCAACGGTTGCTTGCAGATTCAGCTGTTAGATGTAATTGGTTTTGATTCCTGCAATCATCAAATGCGTTTAAGGAAAGGGATTGAATAAAAACCTCTTCTTCGAGACCACCAAAATATTTTACATTAGGTTCATCATTAAACTTTTTAATTTTTTCTCTCAAGTCAAAATTGGGTGACCAAGCACTTGCATGAACAAGGTCGAACAGGGATAATCTCTTACCACCTTGATTTATACGCTCAAAAATGGTGACAACCTGTTCCAAATCCATCTTCAAAGTTCTGATTACACTTATAGGATAGTCAGTAAATACTTGTTGGCAATCTCGCCATATAGCTGAATAATTTGTGCCATTTTCTCTGTCAGATATTGCATAATCAGTAAGAACATCTCCATAAGCAGTTGTATCAAACAATTTCCATGCTGGGATATTATGTTTCTCGTTCTTTAATCGTGGGATTTGAAATTCTTTCTTTTCAAGATTAAAACAAATTGCCGAAAAATCTGTACCATTTAATTTTTTCCCCTTCAGTGCAACATATAATGATGTGATTCTTTGTTGCCCGTCAAGAATAAAACTGTAGTTATTTGATTCTGGTTGTTCTGGCAAATTCAACTCCGTAATCTCCCTGCAAAAATTCTTATAATCGCGGCTTGCAACCCAAATAAAAAACGACCCAATGGGATATTGTGAGTATATACTATTCAGCAATTTGACTATTTTAGACCGTTCCCATACGTAGCCTCTTTGAAATCTTGGTATTTTAATATTACCGTTTTCCAGTTCATTAAATACCTTTTTCAGGTTCCAATTGTTAATAATTTCAATTTTTTGTTCCATTATGCCGATTTATAAAGTTCTTGCTCTAAGTCATGAATTGCTTTTAAGTACTCTTTCTTGCTACCAAATGTCTTTACTATCTCCATCGGTGACCCAAATTCTGTGAATGGCTGCACTTTAAGAACTTCCATTGATTCAATATCGGTTATTCCTTCGTCTGCATATTTTTCCAGCAGATTTTCCAGTACTTTCCTGGCTTGGTCACCATACTTGGTAAAATAATTGCGCTTTACTACATTATTTGCACGTTCTTTTCGGGTCATGGGTGGTTTGTCATAAGCCACATGACAAATCAAGTCAAATAAATCAACCTCTTTATTCACTGCATTATATAATGCTTCAACTAATACACCCTGTTGCTGAAGTTCTTCAATAATGACAGTCTTTTGGTCGGTTGAATTCCATTTATTAATGAAATCATTTAAAGAAGCATATTGCCCTTTAATTATCTCTTTTGTATGGTCTTTAAGGCTGGTGGTGATTGGTTTTCCATGCTGGTCAAAATATAATTCACGGCTGATTAGTATTGACACATCAACACCATTCACATAAACCTTTAGTCGTGGTTCGTCTACTTCACTTGTTTCACCACCTTCTGGATACCGCACAGTTGGTCTTTCAATAAATATGTCTTCTCCTGAAATATCATCGATAATCGGGGATATATCCTGTTCCTCTTCATCAACAATAATACTTAAATCAGAATCTTCAGAAACAGGTTTAATCCTGATAGGTTCACCATCAAATTCGGGGTCTGCAAATAAATCAGTGGCATTCCTGAAGTCCAGTATTGTGAAAAACATCTTACCATAATCTTCATTGATTCGAGTACCACGACCAATTATCTGCTTAAACTTGGTCATAGATGCTATGTTTGCATCAAGTACAATCACCTTACATGTCTGAGCATCAATACCAGTAGTCATTAGTTCCGATGTTGTTGCAATAACAGGGTATCTTTGTTCTGGGTCAGTAAAATTATCGAGTTCACGTTTACCTTCGTCATTATCACCAGTTATCTGCATTATGTATTTGTAATTCTCTGCAACCAAATCGGCATTTTCTCTTGAAAGTGCCGAACGCATTCTTTCCGCATGGTCGATATCAACACAGAAAACGATGGACTTGGCAAAACGGTCGTATCCTTTTAAAAATTCTGATAATTTCTTTGCAACGATTTCTGTACGTTCATCGATAACAAGATGGCGGTCAAAATCCTTCTTGTTATATATCCTATCATCAACAAGATTACCATCTTTATCTGTCTTGCCATCCTCTGGTCGCCAACCTTCCATATCAACGTTTATTCCAACCCTGATAACACGATATGGTGCAAGAAAACCATCATCAATACCCTGTCGTAATGAATAAATATATATGGGGTCGCCAAAATATTCAAAGTTGCTGACTTCAGTGGTTTCTTTTGGTGTGGCAGTAAGACCGATGTGAGTTGCTTTGTTGAAATATTTCAAGATATCGTGCCATGCGCTATCGTCCCTTGCTGAACCCCTATGACACTCATCTATTATTATTAAATCAAAGAAATCCTGACTGAACTGCTTATATATGTTTTTATCTTCATCATTTCCTGTTAGACCCTGATATAATGAAAGATAAATCTCATAACTTTTATCAACCTGCCGTTTTTTCACGATTGTCATTTTGTCCCTGAAGTGTTTGAAATCACCTCTCTGTGCTTGGTCTATTAAGGCATTGCGGTCTGCAAGAAAAAGTATACGTTTTTTAACACCCGCTTTCCACAACCTGTAAGCAATCTGAAAAGCAGCATAGGTTTTGCCAGTGCCTGTTGCCATTACCAAAAGAATTCGGTTCTGTTGGTTGGCAATGGCTTCAATGGTTCGGTTTATAGCAATCTGTTGGTAATAACGGGGTCGTCTGCCTGAACCATCAAAATAATAGTCCTGTGATGCTATCCTTTCAGTTTCAGGTGTTTCAATACCCTTATATTTCTTATACTTCTCCCATAATTGTTGAGGCGATGGGAATTCATCCATAGATAGTTCTATTTCAATGTTAGAATCTGTGGTTGTTCTATCATGAAATAAGAAACCATTACCATTACTGCTGAAAACACATGGTATATCAAGAATCTGTGCATAATCAAGAGCCTGCTGGATACCTGACCTGACTGAATAATTGTTGTCCTTTGCTTCAATGATAGCAACAGGAATATTCGGCTTAAAATAAAGAATATAATCTGCCCTTTTTCGTGCCCCCCTGGCTGATAATCTGCCACGGACATATATTTTACCATCGGTAAAAGAAACCTCTTCAAGAAGTTGTTTCTGACTATCCCAACCTGCCTTTATAATGGCAGGTGTTATGAATTTAGTACAGATATCACGTTCTGATAATGATTTCTTATCCATTGTACAATATTTTTTCTTTTTAAAAGAATAAAAATAGGAATTTAAGTCGTAAATACCCTAACAAATAACAGTATATAAAATCATTAACAGTACGTTTTTAAAATATCAGAATTACTGGCAGAATAACGGTGTTTTTGTATACAAAAATCCATCAAGCATTATATGTAGGAGTATTTTCAGGTAACTTTGGGCATCACCGTTCAAACCGGCGTCCTGCCTCATTACTGATTGTCGTTCCATAAATAAATGGAGAATTTTTAATGTCTGTAAATTTTATACCAAAATGGTATTATACTGATTGTTATTATACACAAAATTAATAATCGCATGAAAATCGAAAAACCGGAGCGAAACCTGGACAGGGAATGAAATATGGTGCCTCCTCCTCAAGCTCCACTCCAGATGTTAATAGTTGTTAAATATTTATTAATGAGCATCCCAAAGTTTTATTTTTAATAATTTCGTACCGGAATATTTTTAGAAAATGTTGAGTTTAGATCAGGGCTTAGAAAATGAAAAAAACATTTATTATTACAGGTATTATTGTTGCTGCCACATTTGCATTATTGTTTATTTTCAACAAACTCACCTCAAAGACTGACACTTCTGATTTATTTACAAAGGTCAATAAAGGAGAATTTGAAATAGCTGTAACGGAAGCAGGCGAATTAATAGCCGAAAAATCAGTTGACATTAAAGGACCCGAGTTTGCACAGGGCAGAGATATCAGGGCGACGAATATCAGGATACAGGACCTTATCCCGGAAGGAACCATGGTAAAGGAGGGAGATTTTGTTGCAACTCTCGACAGAACGGAATTAGCCAATACCTTAAAAGATGAGCAGGAAAGACTTGTAACTTTTATGACAAGACTTGAAGTGAAGTTGCTTGACACTGCTGTTGTCATGAATGACTTAAGAGATGAAATTAAAAACCAGAAATTCATTGTTGAGGAGGCTGCAATGACTTTTCGCAACTCAAAGTATGAGCCACCTACTACAATCCGGCAGGCAGAGATTGAACTCGATAAGGCACATCGGGTACTCGAACAGAGAGAAAGGAGCTATACCCGTAGATTAGCACAGAACCGGACGGATATATACAACCAGAATTATTTCATTTCCAGAGTAACCCGGAGAGTTAATGATCTCGAAGAGGTGTTATCCGGGTTTACTGTAACAGCACCTGCTTCCGGCATGGTTATCTATAAAAGAGAGAGGCGAGGAAATAAAAGGAAGATTGGATCAACAATCAATCCGATGGACCGGGTAGTCGCAACACTTCCTGATCTCTCATCAATGATTTCCAAGACCTATGTTAACGAGATTGATGTAAGTAAAATCAAACCCGGACAAAAAGTTAACATCACCATTGATGCTTTTCCCGAAAAGGCTTTTAACGGTTTTGTATCCTATGTTGCCAACATTGGTGAAAAACTGCCAAATACCAATGATAAGGTTTTTGAAGTGCAGATTAAAATCGAAGGTTCTGATCCTTTTCTCAGACCTTCGATGACAACAGGGAACAAAATAGTTATCAAAACCTTTGATGCTGCTGTTTATATCCCTATTGAATGTGTTCAGGCAGGAGTTGACAGTATACCATTTGTTTTTACAAAAGATGGCACTAAACAGGTTGTTCTCCTTGGGGAATCGAACGAAAAAAATATAATAATTGAAAAAGGACTTGAACCTGGCACTATGCTTTACCTTAATAACCCTGAAAAACCTGAAAAATTCAAGTTGGCCGGGGAAGATCTTATACCTGTTCTGAAAAAGCGTGAAAAAGTAAAGAAAGCTGAAGTTGTTCTTTAGCTGGGTTCCACATGAATCGTCACAACAAGGTTCTCATATTTACTGGTGAGTTCATTTTCTATTTTGTCGCAATATTTATGAGCACTTCCAACCGACACATCTCCGGGTATCTGAATATGCAGATCTATAAACCGGTAGTTTCCGGCTACACGTGTCCGGAGATCATGATAACTCACTTCCATCCGGTATAATGTCTTCTCAAGCTCCTCAATTTCATCAACTCCCCAGGCTGTGTCGAGCAGAGGAGTGAAAGCCCTCTTCAAAAGATGATATGACTCCCGTATAATAAATAAAGCAACAAAAATTGCGATAATCGGATCTAACCAGTTAATTCCTGTAACCATTATAAGACCCAGACCCACAGCCACTCCGAGCGAAGTGTAAACATCAGTTTTTAGATGAAGAGCATCAGCTTCCAGAGCTACAGAATTTGTCTCACGGGCTACCTTATATAATCTTCTTGAAACAATAATATTGACAATTGCTGAAACGAGCATTATAACAGAACCTAAGGCGATTGAATCCAGTTCAATCTTCTCTCCAAACAGTTTTTTAAATGCTTCAATGATAATCCAGATAGCAGCAATAAAAATAAGCAGGGCTTCAATCACTCCTGAAATATTTTCAACCTTCCCGTGTCCGTAGGGATGCCTCGAATCGGGTGGATTATCAGACACCTTAACCGACAGGAATGCAATAATAGCTGCAATAAGGTCCATCGAAGAATGGATTGCTTCAGAAATTATGCTAACCGACCCGCTGATAAGTCCAACAGCTA
>JAUYBT010000075.1 GCA_030692905.1 Bacteroidales bacterium | reverse complement strand
TTTATAGCTTTCTTTGCTGTCGGAATAGTCCTGCTCTGGTTCGCATTCCTTAATGTTGACTTTACGAGGCTGGTAGCCGATTTAAAGGAAGCCGATTACTCATGGCTTCTCTTGTCAGTTCTCTTTGGACTGTTTGCTTTTATCAGCCGGGCCCGCAGGTGGGTACTCCTTATCAACCCGCTTGGGTTCAACCCTTCATTAAGAAACTCCTTTTATGCACTTATGACCGGCTATCTGGCAAACCTTGCGTTACCAAGAATTGGTGAAATAACACGTTGTGTGGCATTGGGTAAAAAGGAAAAAATACCGGTCGATCAACTGTTCGGAACTGTTGTTGTTGAACGCACCATCGACTTCCTTTCCCTCCTTCTTATAATGATCATCCTGATCTTCACCAGCGGAGACCAGATAAGCCTGTTCCTGAAAGAAAGTATCCTGATGCCTGTTCAGCAAAAAGCATTATTAATATTTGGCTCCACCTGGATTATCCTGGTGACACTTTTTTCCCTGTTAATAATTATGCTGGTTCTGGTGATCCGGTATAAAAAAAGTCTCCGGAAGATCAGGTTTTTTTCAAAGATGTTCGACTTGACCAAAGGAATCATAAACGGACTGAAAACAATTACCAATCTTAAAAGGAAATGGGAATTTATTTTCCATACTATTTTTATCTGGATTAACTATGCGCTTATGACATGGGTTGTTGTATTCTCCATTGAGAGTACTTCACACCTGACCTTTGGTGATAGTATTTTTCTTCTCGTAATCGGAGGACTTGCCATGTCGGCACCGGTACAGAGTGGTCTTGGTGCATTTCATTACATCATTTCCCGGGGGCTGCTGTTTGTTAAAGGTATTCCCATTGAGGAGGGACTTGTTTATGCATTGCTGACCCACGAATCGCAACTGATATTTGTTGCCATAGTTGGGACAATATCCTTCTTCATCATTTTTAGAAAACATAAAACACCCCCAACCCACTAATTATTTTTACCCCCCAACCCCCCAAATGGGGGGCTTAAGTTTTTCATTATCATTCTGATTACTATATTATTACATGTTTTCTCTGTGTCTCTCTGTGCGTCCTCTGAGTCTCTCTGTGTAATCAACTTATTTACCCCCCAACCCCCCAAAAGGGAGGCTATGAAGAAATTTTTAATTAAATTTCAGTAATTTTAACTCAGGCATTTGATCATTAAAAATTAACTTACTTGCTCAATCCAAAGAATATTATGTAATTGTTTACTAGCAATTTAACCATATCCATAATACAAATATTTTAAATTTTAAAGAATTAATAAATCATAAAAAAGCCCCCTATTTGGGGGGTTGGGGGGGTAAAAATCACCATTTTTGGAGGGGTTGGGGGGTAAAGATTATGGCAAAGAGCAAAACAATATTTGTATGTCAGAATTGCGGTGTCGAATCGGCAAAGTGGATCGGAAGGTGTCCTTCATGTAAAGAGTGGAATACATACCATGAAGAGATAATCACTCCCGCTGCTTCACGCGAGGCGGCTTTCGTTATAAATCAGGAAAAAAGAAAACCTGAACTTCTGGATAATATAAAAGCAGATGAACATGGCCGTCAGAAAACCGGCATATCGGAGCTTGACAGGATACTGGGCGGCGGTATTGTGGGAGGATCACTAATCCTTCTCGGTGGCGAACCCGGTGTTGGTAAATCAACCCTTGCCCTTCAGCTTGCTCTTGCCCTTAAAGGGAAGAAAATTCTTTATGTTTCCGGTGAAGAGAGTGAAGAACAGATAAGCCTGAGGGCACAAAGGATGAAGAGCTCCAACTCTCAATGTTATATTCTGAGTGAGACTGAGCTTGAACCCATTCTGACACATGCCGAAAACATTAAACCCGGATTAATAATAATTGACTCTATTCAGACAATAAGTACCGGGATGCTTGAGTCTTCGGCAGGCTCCGTTTCGCAGGTCAGGGAATGTGCCGCACAGCTACTTAAATACTCCAAGATAACCGGTATCCCTGTCTTCCTGATTGGCCATATTACTAAGGATGGCACACTTGCCGGTCCGAAAGTACTTGAACATATTGTTGATGTGGTTCTCTATTTTGAAGGTGACAATAATTATGTTTACCGGATACTGCGTTCGGTTAAAAACAGGTTTGGGGCAACCTCCGAAATAGGCATCTTTGAAATGGTTGAGACAGGTTTACGGGAGGTCGACAATCCATCTGAAATGTTTATTAATCAGCACGATGAAGCCCTCAGTGGGATTTCAATAGCTGCCACGGTAGACGGGTTAAGACCTTTTCTTATTGAAACCCAAGCTCTTGTAAGCAGTGCCGTATATGGAACACCCCAGAGAAGTTCCACCGGTTTTGATATCCGGCGGCTTAATATGCTGCTTGCTGTACTTGAAAAAAGAGCCGGTTTCAGGCTTGGTGTAAAAGATGTTTTCCTGAATCTTGCCGGAGGCATTAAAGTAAACGACCCTGCTATTGATCTTGCTATAATAAGCTCTGTTTTATCATCTAACCTGGATATCCCAATCGGAAGAGAGATCTGTTTTTCCGGCGAAACCGGCCTGTCGGGCGAGATAAGACCCGTTTCGCGTATCGAACAACGGATCAGGGAAGCATCAAAAATGGGCTTCACGAAAATATATATTTCCAAATATCACAGGAATGTATCAGCGAAAGGTTTGAATATTGAAGTGATACCTGTAGCGAAAATTGAGAACCTGGTCAGATCACTTTTTAGTTAAAAAAGATGCACGACTCTCGACGCTCGACCCAGGGAAGAAATAATAAATTGCTCTTCAACCTGGTGCCGTGAGTCGTGTGTCGTGCGCCGTGAGTCGTGTGTCGTGAGCCGTTTGCCGAATTAATATCTTTCCCTTCGTGAATTATCCCTGCGAGAATTTTCTTTTTTAACCTTATCGCAATCGAGTTCCCAGTTGAAATCGACGGGACGCTCAAACTCATCGGCCTCCATGATCCCGAACTGAGGATCAGCATATACTTTTTTAAGGAATATAGCCATGATTGGCAGCGCCATATTAGCCCCTTGTCCTTCATCTAATGTTTCAAAATGGATTGCCTGGTCCTCCCAACCGCTCCATACGCCACCTACCAAATTGGGTGTGACACCCATAAACCATCCATTGGAATGGTTTTGTGTTGTTCCGGTTTTCCCTCCAATCTGGTTCAATAGATTATAAGGCTCCCTTCTGATTCTTCCACCGGTTCCGGTCTTTATAACCCCCAGCAGAAGATTAAGCATCAGATAGGCCTGGTCTTCTCTTAATACCTCTTCAATTTTTGGTGTAAACCTCGAAATTGTATTTCCATTCTTGTCTTCAATACGCGTTACATACATTGGTCTTGTATATACCCCTTTATTGGCAAAAGTGCCATAAGCGCCGACCATCTCCTCCAGCTTAATATCGGAAGTACCTAAAAATATTGAAATAACCGGATCAATAAAACTTCTGACCCCCATCTTGTGCATAAGGTCAGTTACGGCCGTTGGCTTGAATTGCTGCATTAACCATGCTGAAATATAATTTTCCGAATGAGCCAGCCCCCAGGCTAATGTGACCATTTTGCCATGGAATTCTTTTGGTCCGGAGCTTCTTGGTGTATAGGGAATAGTATCGCCAGGGAGATCGAAAGATCTTGGAATATCCTCCACCTCATAGCATGGAGAATATCCGTTTTGCATTGCAATTGTATAAAGGAAAGGCTTTATTGTGCTTCCAACCTGTTTTTTCTGCTGTGTTACAGCATCATATTTAAAATATCTGAAATCAGGTCCTCCCACATAAACCTTAACATAGCCGTTGTGAGGATCTTCAACAAGGAAGGAAGACCTGATAAAAAACTTGTAGTATCTTAAAGAGTCAAGGGGTGTCATAGTTGTATCCCTGTCTCCCTTCCATGAAAAGACTCTCATTTTTACCGGAGTATTAAAAGCAAGCATTATAGAATCTTCAGGCACTCCGGCTCGTCTCATTGAAGAATATCTGTCGGTTCTTTCAACAGAAGACATCATGATCTCATCAACCTCTTTCCTCGTAAGATCATCAGAATAAGGAGGGTTTTTGAAACCTTTTGCTCTCTTATAAAATTCTGGCTGAACCTCTTTCGAAAGATGTTCAGCCATAGCCTCTTCTGCAAATTTCTGCATACGGGAGTTAATAGTTGTATATATTTTCAGCCCGTCTTTATACACGTTATAACTTGTTCCATCCGGTTTTTTATTCTTAATACACCAGCCATAAAGCGGATTGTTTTCCCATTCCCATAATGCATCTTCATAAGATGATTGCTGAACATATTTATCTCTGTCGGGTTCAGGCTTTCGCATCGTGTTCGTTATGTACTGCCTCAGGTAAGTGGCAAGTCCTGTATTATGATCCTCAACCTTAAAGTCTACCTCAATAGGTAATTTTTTAACTGAGTCTGCTACCGAAGATGTGAGGTATCCGTATTTTGCCATCTGGGAGATAACAACATTCCGCCGCTGAAGCATAAGATCATAATTCCTCACCGGGTTATACCTTGTGGAAGCCTTAAGCATTCCGATCAGAACTGCTGACTGCTGGATGTTCAGCGAATCGGGAGTTGTATTGAAATAAACCCTTGCTGCTGACCTTATTCCTATTGCATTATAACTAAAATTAAATTTATTAAGGTACATGGTTATGATCTCTTCCTTGGTATAGCTTCGTTCAAGCTTAACGGCTGTCTGCCACTCCTTGAACTTGAATACACCAAGTTTGACCTTCCTCATAAGGGCAGACGTTCTGGCGGTATCTCTCGGGTAAAGTTGCTTTGCCAGCTGCTGGGTAATTGTACTTCCGCCACCAGTGCTCTGACCCAGAAGTATTGTGCGGATAACTGCCCTGCAAAGACCACGCATATCAATACCCGAATGTCTGTTATATCGTATATCTTCTGTGGCTATCAGAGCATCGACAAGATAGGGAGAAAAATCTTTAAACTCTGTCCATGTCAGGTTCTCAATACTGATCTTTCCCAGAAGCACTCCATCTTCAGAATAGACCTCTGCAGCCAGATAATATTCCGGATTTTCAAGCTCGTCGAATGAAGGCATTGGCCCCAGTTTTTCCTTTGATATAAGAACAAACAATGTTATTACAACAACGAATGGAAAAATAAATAATGCCCAGAACCAAATCAGATATTTTTTGTTGTTTGAATTGCCTTTCATTTACCTAAGTAGTTTGGTCCAAAATTAGTAAATAATAAAGAATCTTAACGGTTTATTTTGAAGTTTGGTACCTAATTGATTTACTTTGTCGTCTGATAAAAAGAATAAATATCTCTGTAATGATCGAAAATCTTGTAATTGTTGAGTCGCCTGCAAAAGCGAAAACTATTGAGAAGTTCCTTGGAAAAGATTTCCGTGTTGTGTCAAGTTTCGGGCATATCAGAGACCTCTCCAAAAAGAATCTGGGGATAGATGTTGAAAATAATTTCACTCCCGATTATGAAATCCCGAAGGAAAAGGCAAAAGTGGTAAGCGCGTTGCGCAAAGTTGCTGCTGATTCGAAGAATATCTGGATCGCTTCTGACGAGGACCGTGAAGGAGAGGCAATTGCATGGCACCTTGCAAGTGTTTTAAATCTTGATCTGTCAACAACAAAGAGAATAGTATTTCATGAAATTACTAAAGAGGCCATCTCAAATGCTATTGAAAATCCCAGGCAGGTTGATATGAACCTCGTTAATTCCCAGCAGGCACGTCGTATTCTCGACAGGCTGGTTGGTTTTGAGATTTCCCCGGTACTATGGAAAAAAGTTCAACCCTCACTCTCTGCAGGCAGGGTTCAGTCGGTAGCTGTAAGGCTGCTTGTTGAAAGAGAAAGGGAGATTATCTCATTTGAGACAGAATCCGCTTTCAGGGTGACTGCAATTTTCCAAATCGATTCAGCTACCGGAGAGAATGCTGTTCTCAAAGCAGAAGCCTCAAAGCGTTTCCCTTATGAGAAAGAAGCATTAAAATTTCTTGAGTTGTGCAATGATTCCAAATATACAATTGCCAGTATCAGCATAAAACCAGGAACCAGGTTTCCGGCTCCTCCGTTTACTACCTCTACCCTTCAGCAGGAGGCATACCGGAAGTTGGGATTTTCCGTGGCTCAAACCATGGCTGTTGCACAGAAGCTGTATGAAGCAGGAAGAATAACATATATGAGAACCGACTCAACAAATCTTTCGAAACTGGCTCTTGTCAAGTCGCGGGAAATGATCATTTCAGCGTTTGGTGAAAAATATTCAAAAACCCGGCAGTTTAAAACAAAATCAAAAGGTGCTCAGGAGGCACATGAGGCTATCCGTCCTGCATATATCGACAATCCAACCACTGCAGGTAGTCAGAATGAGAAAAAACTTTACGAACTTATCTGGAAAAGAACAGTTGCCTCTCAGATGGCAGATGCTGAGGTGGAGAAGACCTCTATTTCAATTGATATGAATAACTCTCCGGTCACATTTCAGGCTAACGGGGAAGTTATTAAGTTTGATGGTTTCCTCAGAGTTTATGCTGAATCGACTGATCAGGAAAACAATGATGAAGACAGATATGTAATCCCACCCGTAAAGGAAGGAATGCCACTATCGTACGACAATATTACTGCTACACAGAAATTCACAACACCACCACCGCGATATACTGAAGCCAGCCTTGTGAAAAAGCTTGAGGAACTGGGAATCGGCCGGCCTTCAACCTATGCTCCAACCATCTCAACTATTCAGAACCGGGGGTATGTTTCGCATGAAGACAGACCGGGAGAAAAACGTCAATTAAAAATTATTACTCTCTTTAAAGGGAAGTTGGCGACATCAACAAAAACAGAAATTGCAGGAAAAGAAAAATCAAAGCTTTTCCCACAGGATATTGGAATGATCGTTAATGATTTCCTGATTGAAAATTTTTCGGAAATCGTTGATTATCATTTCACTGCTGAAGTAGAAGAGCAGTTTGATGAGATTGCTCTCGGTAATCTTAAATGGACCGGGATGATCGGGAAATTCTATTCCCCGTTTCATAAGACAGTAACTAACACACTTGAGAAAAAAGAGAGAAAAACCGGGGTAAGGGTACTTGGAAATCATCCTGAAACAGGAGAACCGGTAACTGTCAGGATGGGAAGATATGGCCCTGTTGCACAGATCAGTGACTCAGCAAACGGTGAAAAGCCCAGGTTTGCCAGTCTTTCAAAGAACCAGCTCCTTGAAACAATAACCCTCGATGAGGCACTGGACCTCTTCCGCCTTCCCCGTTCATTGGGGGAATATGATGGAGGAGAAATGGTAGTAGGGATAGGGAAATTCGGACCGTATATCAGGTTTCAAAATAAGTTCTTTTCTTTAAAAAAGGGGGTGGATGACCCTTACACTGTCACCATTGAAAAAGCTGTTGAGATTATTCTTGAAAAAAACGAGAGTGATAAAAAGAAGGTTCTTAAAGACTTTGGCGACATAATGCTGCTGAACGGAAGGTATGGACCTTACCTTGTTAAGAAGAAGCTAAACTACAGGCTGCCGAAAGGTACAGATGCAGAAAAACTTACTAAAGAAGATTGTATTAAGATTATCGGAAACAGTGATAAAACCAAAAAGAGTTCTTAAAATATACTATGGTAGATCTGAATGACTATTTTAATCCTGTAAGCATCCAGGGACCTGATTTTGAGCATCTGACAGGGCAAGCTGTTTTCCCTCACAATATCACTATTCATACTGATAATACCCCGGTGAAAGATATCAGTAAATACAAGATTGCAATATTAGGAGTACCTGAGGGCCGGAACTCACCAAATGCAGGTTCTTTTAAAGGCCCTGATGTGATCAGAGGGCAATTATACAGACTTGCAAAAATCCCCGGAAGATCTAAAATAATTGATCTGGGCAACATGAAACAGGGTGTTACATTCAACGATACCATTGCAGGGCTTACTGATATTCTGACTTTGTTGATTCAGGAAAACCTGTTCCCGGTAATTATCGGAGGTAGCAGTGCACTCATTCCTGCTATTGACAGGGCTCTCTCACAACAGAATACCAGATATACACTTACCGCAGTTGATCCGAGGATTGATTTCAGCAATGAAAGGAAAGAGCCCGATTCCTTTAATTATCTTAATACAATCATCAACAATCACAAAAGCACTTTTCATCATTATATTAATATAGGTTACCAGACCTATCTTAATGATCAACAGGTAATAAACCGTTTTCTTAAACGCAGATCTGAACTTGTAAGGATCGGAGATGTACGACAGGCAATTTACCTTACAGAACCCCTTTTCAGAGACTCCGATGTGGCAATATTTGATATTTCTGCAGTGAGGCAGTCAGATGCCCCGGGGACAATAAGTCCCTCTCCGAATGGTTTCTATGGAGAAGAGATATGCCTTCTTTCAAGATATGCCGGGATTTCCGACAAGCTGAAAATTTTCGGACTATTTGATGTCAATCCTGAATTTGATATCCGGTTCCAGACATCGGGTCTTGCTGCCCAGATCCTTTGGTTTTTCCTTGAAGGCTTTTCGCAAAAACAATATGAAACACCTGTTTTAAGTAACAGCAATTCAGGGCGATTTATTAAGTATCACGTCAGAATTACTGATCTCGACGACGATCTGATATTTGTTAAAAGTAATCTGACCGACAGGTGGTGGATGGAGCTGCCTGTTGAAAAAGATCAGTACCTTTATGTTGCCTGCTCACACGAAGATTACCTTAAGGCCAACCGAAACGAAGTCCCCGACAGATGGGTAAAAGCAGTTGAAAGATTAAAACCCTGATAATTTCAGTTTTTCAGTTTTTATCCCCTTCATTTTAATATTTGCCATAAAGTCTTGGCCTGCTCGTCAAAATAGATGTCCGTAAATTTGTATACGATTCAGATTTTTATTTATTTTACTCGTTCAATTTAAGTGCATCGCGTCTACAAATTAAAGAAATGAAAAAACTAAATATTGCATTTCTTTTTTTAGTTTTAATATTACAGCCTGTTTTATCGCAGCAAGATCCGCTGTCGAGTCATTATATGTTTAATACAATGACCTATAACCCCGGTGTTGCCGGCACATCAGGAATGATCTGTGCCACTGCTCTCAACCGGCAGCAATGGATAGGATTTGAAGGGGCTCCCTCGACTACAATTTTTAATATTAGTGCTCCTGTTTCGCTTTTCGGGATCAAAAGCGGAGTAGGTTTGTTAATTGAAAGTGATAACATAGGATTTGATAAAAACATAAACCTGTCTGCCGCTTATTCATATCTTATGGATCTGGGACAGGGGAAACTCGGTATCGGATTAAATCTGGGTATGTTGAATAAAACACTTACCCCCACCTGGCAAATACCTTCGGGGGATGCCCATACTCCGCCTTCAGGAGATCCGCTGATACCTGAAAATAAAGAGAGTTACGTTGCTTTTGATGCAGGACTGGGCCTCTATTATAAAGCCGATAAATATTATGCAGCACTTTCGGTTACTCACCTGAATCAACCTAAAATTAAATTTACGAAAGGACTTCCCTATATCAGCAGACATTATTATCTGACTGCCGGTTATACCTTACAGCTGCCAAATCCGTCGCTCGAATTACTTCCTTCATTTTTTGCTTTCAGCGATGGGAAAGTGACTCAGTTTACTGTAACTTCATTATTAAGATACAATAAAAAAGCATGGGGAGGCGTTTCCTATAGAACCGGAGATGCGTTGATCGGGATTGTTGGTTTTGAATTATACAACGGAATCCGGCTGGGTTATGCTTATGATTTTACGATTTCAGACATAAGAAAAAACAGCAGCGGGTCGCATGAATTCATGGTTAATTATTGTTTCGACCTTAGTCTGGGCAAAAGCCCGATGAAATATAAAAGTGTCAGATTTTTATGATTATTATTAAAAAAATAACTTGCCTGCAATATAAAATTCTTAAGTAATATGAAAAAGGTATCCCTATCTGCTCTAATATTGATAATCTTGTTAACAGGTTGTGGTTCTTCAAATAACGGAGAGCTGACAGGCGTTCTGGGGCGGAAAAATTTTTTTGAACCGGAACCCTTTGAGATGACATTTATTCCTGCCGGGAATTTTATGATGGGACCGAGCGATCAGGATGCACCATTTGCAATGAACAGTATGCCAAAATCTGTTACAGTGAATGCATTCTGGATGGATCAGACAGAAATCACCAATAACAAATATCGTCAGTTTGTGTATTATGTACGCGATTCTATCCTCAGAACAAAACTTGGCAACGAAGGCATTGCAGACAGGGAGTATTTTATGGTTGACGCCGATGGAAATGTAATTGAACCTAATGTAATTAACTGGGAAGAAAAAATCGATCCTGAAGAAGAGACTACCAAGACCACCATTGAAGAGATGTTCTATCCTCCTGAAGAGAGATTTAACGGCAAAAAGCAGGTTGATGTCAGGAAACTTAACTATTCTTATTTCTGGGTTGATTACCAGCAGGCTGCAAAATCAAGATATGTCTATGATTATGCAAATAATACCGGTAAGTATGAAGGACAGGTTACAAACCTTGACGGTACACGTACCGATGTAAAAGACCGCTCCTCTTTTATAAAACATAATATTATAAACGTTTATCCCGACACCCTTTGCTGGGTAAGGGATTTTACGTATTCATTCAACGATCCACAGGCCACACTCTATTTCTGGCATCCTTCATTTGATGACTATCCTGTTGTAGGTGTCTCCTGGGTTCAGGCAACTGCTTTCAGCAACTGGAGAACAAACTATATGAACACAGCACTCAGAAAGAAAGGGGTTGCCGATGTACAGGAGTACAGGCTACCACTTGAAACAGAATGGGAATATGCTGCAAGAGGTGGTCTCGATCTTTCAATGTATCCATGGGGCGGACCATATACCCGTAACTACAAAGGTTGCTTCTATGCTAATTTCAAACCATTGCGCGGAAACTATATCGACGATGGTAACGTATATACAGGAAAAGTGGGGTCATACGAACCAAATGAATATGGATTGTATGATATGTCAGGAAATGTTGCAGAATGGACACGTGGTGCATACCATCCTTCGGCTTACATCTTCCAGCACGACCTTGAGCCGAACTATGAATATAATGCAACTCCACAGGATCCACCGGTAATGAAAAGGAAGGTAATCCGTGGCGGCTCCTGGAAAGATATAGCATATTTCCTTCAGACTGGTTCAAGAGACTATGAATATCAGGATTCTACTAAACCATTTGTCGGATTCCGTAATGTAAGATCTTATATTGGTGTAAATTAAATAATTGAAATAACCCTAAAATAATCAGGTATATGAGCTTAGCAAAAATAGTACAAAGCAGAGGATTTAAAAATTTATTGACTAAACTTTATGGTTTTGGCGCTTCCGTCGTAATTATTGGTACGCTTTTTAAAATACAGCACTGGCGATTTGCAGATCTTATGCTTGCTGTCGGTCTTATTACCGAGTCAATAATCTTCTTCTTTTATGCATTCGAGCCAGAGGTTGACTGGTCACTGGCCTATCCTGAACTTGCAGAAACTCCTGAAGACAGAGCTAAAGGACTCTCATCATATGGTGGAAAAAACCGTGGTGCCGTTGGTGGCGGCGGAGGTGGTTCTGTAGCCCTTGCAAAATTTGATGAGATGCTTGAAAAAGCTGAAATCACTCCTGACCTGTTACAGAAACTTGGTGTCGGAATGAAAAAACTTGGCGAAACTACCGCAAACATGAATGCCATGGGAGATGTTACTGCAGCTTCTTCAAAGTATATGTACACCATCAATACTGCCAATGAATCTCTTGGCAAGTTGTCAGAATCATACCAGGCTACAACCAAGGTAATAAATGAAACAGGTTCTACTTACAAGAATGTGGCTGACTCACTATCAGTTATTGAGGTAGGGGGTAAATCATATCAGCAACAACTGGAATCACTTAATAAAAATCTTTCTGCACTTAATGCGGTTTATGAACTGCAACGTAAAGGAGCAGACGATCATTTGAAAGATTCTGAAACACTTTATAAAGGAATTCAGGGATTAATGAAAGACCTTTCAGAATCAGCCGGGGATACTAAAAAGTACCGCGAACAAATTACAAAACTCAACGACAACCTGACAGCGTTGAATAATGTTTATGGAAATATGCTTTCTGCCATGAATTTTAAATAACGTGACATTCTTTATCTGACTAAACTACCTGCAAAATGGCTCGCGAAAGACTATCTACACGGCAAAGGATGATCAATTTGATGTACCTGATAATGATTGCCATGCTTGCACTTAACGTAGCAAAAGACGCTGTTGAAGCATTTAAAAAAGTTGATAAGGGTCTTACTCAGACTATCGCAAATTATACCCTTAAAAATAACCTCATTTATAGCGGGTTTGACAAAGCTGCTGCTGAAAATCCCGAAAAAGCCGGGAAATATAAAACTGCAGCATACAAGGTTAAAGAACATGCAGATGAGGCATTCAATTTTTTTCAGGATCTTAAGATCGAAATAATCACAGCCGCTGAAGGTCCCGAAACTCCTGCTGTTAAAGGGAATGAGGTTATTATTGAAGAAGTTAGAAAGATTGATAATAATAGCGTCCCATCTCAAATTCTTATTGGAGATAACGAAAAAGGAAAAGCCAACGACCTGAAGGCAGTGCTTAATGATTACCGCGATTCTCTTATTGCTATTGTAACTCTCGATGGTAAAAACCCGTCCGTTGAAGATGCTTTGAGAAAAAGTCTGAACACTGATGACGTGAAAAATAAAAGTGGCAAAACCGAACGCTGGGAGAACTTTACCTTCCAGACAGTACCTCTGGTTGCTGTTATTACCATCATGTCGAAAATGCAGATTGATATAAGAAACGCCGAGACTGAAGTTCTTAACTACCTCTACACTCAGATTGATGCTTCTTGGTTTAAATTTAATAAACTTAAAGCAATTGTTATGCCAAATTCAAATTACGTGACACAAGGCAGCGATTACGAAGCTCAGGTATTTATTTCTGCTATAGATACTACACAGTCTCCGGTCATTACAGTTGGCAACACTGTCCTTCCTCTTGATGAAACAGGAAAAGGGATTTATAAAGTCCGGGCTTCCTCTACCGGTACTAAAAAATGGAGTGGGATAATCGCTATCAGAGCCCCCGAGGGCACAATTATGAACTACCCGTTCGAATCTTCGTATGTTGTTGGCGAACCGAATGTCATTGTATCTCCCACAGCAGTGAACGTTATGTATGCGGGTATTTTTAACCCCATTGACGTATCTGTACCTGATGTAAGTCCTGATAAAATAAAGATCAAGGTTGTGAATGGGACTTTCACGACAGATAAAGTAAAAAACTCCATAGGGAAGAATTTCAAGGGCAGCTGGGCTGTTAAACCAAATGCCGTAGGACAAAATGTTCAGATTATTGTAACGGCTGATATCAACGATAAACCCGTGCAATATGCTCCTTATGAATTCAGGGTAAAATCTACTCCCGATCCTGTTGCAGTATTTGCAGGAAAGAGTACAGGAAGTGTTTCAAGGGCTACTGCTGCTGCACAACTTGGTGTCTTTGCCGTAATGCGTGATTTCGAGTTTGACCTTAATTACGATGTCACCGGATTCTCAGTTCTTTATTCTGATAACAGAGGAGACTTTGATGAACCAAGTACAAGCAGCAACTTTACTCAAAAACAGAAAGATTTGATAGCCAGGCTGACAAGAGGTAAATATTTAACTATAAAAGATATAAAAGCGATTGGGCCTGAGGGCAAGACAAAAGAACTGCTGCCCATAATTTTAAAGATAGACTAATATCAAAATAAATATACCATCATGAATAAGAAAATTCTTTTGGGAATTATCGCCCTTCCACTTTCAGGTATTGTTAATGCCCAGAGTTTCTGTGATATTTACCAGAAATCGATTCCGGATGCAAAGAAAATTGAGTTCCCATATCTTCGTGAAGCCGATGTTTTTTGGTCAAAAGGGATATACCGTTTGATCGATCTACGTGAAAAGATTAATCAGCCTTTATATTATCCAATATCGCCAACTCTCGATGGAAGAAAGAATTTTATAAACATCCTGCTGGAAGAGATCAAGGCCGGCAGACTCAATGCATACGACCCTCTTAATATTGATGTAAGCACTACATATTCAGATATTGAAGTAAAGATGGGAGCTGTAACTAAGCTTGTAACCGTGCAGATCAATGCAGCAGGCGCAACCAGAGAGGACTCGGTAAAACAGGATGCCAAACCTGAGGAAGTAAAACAATTACTGGTTTATGAACTATGGTATTTTGATAAAAAACTATCAAAACTCGATGTAAGAATAATTTCTATTGAACCGTATTATATAGGTTTTGATAACCAGCTTGGAAAAGTTCTTAGAAAACCTTTATTCTGGATTAAATACGACGAAGCCAGAGATGCTCTCGCAAAACATGAGGTATACATGAATAATAATGATGCCCAGAAAATATCGTTTGACGACCTCTTTTTGCAACGAAGATTCGGAGGTGTTATTTACGGAGAATCAAATGTCTATAACGACCGGATGATTTCGGATTACCAGCTTGGAAAATACTCTCTTTTTGAAGCAGAACGCATCAAAACTGAACTTTTCAACTTTGAACAAGATCTTTGGGAATATTAATTTTATAAATATTTTTCTTTGGTCGATTTCTTTATATCTTCAAGGTATTGCTTGATATTCTGCTCTTCCTCCTTCTTAACGATTAAAAGCACATTTTCAGAATCAACAACAATATAATCTTTGAGTCCCTGCAAGACAGCTATCTTACCAGGGGCAATATTAAAG